>CAXTJW010000055.1:4193-14964 GCA_964244305.1 uncultured Acetobacteraceae bacterium | reverse complement strand
TTCTGCAACCTCATGGTCACCGCCAGCGTGTGCATGTGCGGCAGCGACGGGACGTTCGACTCGATGGGCGAGGCGATGGTCTGCAACTTCGACGGCGCCGTCATCGCCCACGGCACCAGCGGCCGGGCGGACGAGATCATCACCGCCGAGGTCCGTCCGGACCTGGTGCGCGAGGCCCGGGCCAACTGGGGCGTCGAGAACAACATCTACCAGTTCGGCCACCGCGGCTTCTCTGCCGTGGCGGGTGGGGCGACGGACTGCCCCTACACCTACATGCACGACCTCGCCGCCGGCCGGTATCGCCTGCCGTGGGAGGCGGAGGTGCGCGTCACCGACGGCACCGGCTGCGGCCTGCCGCCGCCACGGGGATTGCTGAAGGCGGCGGAGTGATCCCGGCCAACCCCTACGCCTGGCCCTATGACGGGGACCTGGCCGGCACGGCGTTGCTGATCATCGACATGCAGGCGGATTTCTGCGCGCCCGGCGGCTATGTCGACCGCATGGGCTACGACATCGGCCTGACCCGCGCGCCGATCGGGCCGATCGGCCGGGTGCTGACGGCCATGCGGGCGCGGGGCGACACGATCGTCCACACTCGCGAAGGCCATCGCCCGGACCTGTCGGACCTGCCGGCCAACAAGCGCTGGCGCTCGCGGCAGGTGGGTGCGGGCATCGGCGACGCCGGGCCATGCGGGCGCATCCTGGTGCGGGGCGAGCCCGGCTGGGAGATCATCCCCGCGCTTGCGCCGCTGCCGGGCGAGGTGGTGATCGACAAGCCCGGCAAGGGCGCCTTCTACGCCACCGACCTCGAACTGGTGCTGCGCACCCGCGGCGTCCGCAACCTGGTGCTGACGGGCATCACCACGGACGTATGCGTCCACACCACCATGCGGGAGGCGAACGACCGCGGGTTCGAGTGCCTGCTGCTGTCGGACGGCTGCGGCGCGACCGACCACGCCAACCACTTGGCCGCCCTGGCGATGGTGACGATGCAGGGCGGAGTGTTCGGCGCGGTCGCCAGCTCCGAGGCGTTCCTGGCCGCGCTCCCGTGACCGCCATCGGCGTGGAAGCAATCGGCATCGGCAAGCGGTTCGGCGCCTTCGCCGCGCTGTCCGGCATCGACATGCGGGTGCGGCCCGGCACGGTGCACGGGTTGCTGGGCGAGAACGGCGCGGGCAAGTCCACGTTGGTCAAATGCCTGATGGGCTACTACCGCGCCGACGAGGGCAGCTTCCGGGTGGATGGCCGGGAGGCCGTCATCAACCGCCCTGCGGACGCCGACGCGCTCGGGTTGGGCATGGTGTATCAGCACTTCACCCTCGTGCCCTCGATGACGGTGGCCGAGAACCTGGTGATCGCGCGCGGCCAGGTGCCGGCCGTCATCAACTGGGCGCACGAGCGGGCGGCGCTTGGTGATTTCATGGCGCGGATGCCGTTCCCGGTGCCGCTGAACGCCACCGTGGGCACGCTGTCCGCCGGGGAGCGGCAGAAGACGGAGATCTTGAAGCAGCTCTATCTGCAGCGCCGCCTGCTGGTGCTGGACGAGCCGACCTCCGTGCTGACTCCGCAGGAGGCGGAGGAGATGCTCGGCGTGATGCAGGGCCTGGCGCATGGCGGCACGGCGACGGTGGTCATCATCACCCATAAGCTGTCGGACGTGATGCGCTTCACCGACGAGGTGACGGTGCTGCGCCGCGGGCGGCTGGCGGGGCATGGCGCGACGGCCGGGCTGAGCCGCGGCGACCTCACGTCCATGATGATCGGCGAGCCGCACGCGCCGGCGCGGCCGGAGCGGCAGGGTGGGGTCGAGGCCAAGGTGCGCCTGGCGGTCCGCAACCTGCGCACCACGGGCGACGTGGGGCAGCATGGCCTGGACATCGCTGCGCTGGACGTGCGCGCGCATGAGATCGTGGGGGTGGCCGGCGTGTCGGGGAATGGACAGAATGAGTTGCTCGAGGTGCTGGGCGGCCAGCGCCCTGGCGGCGGCGCCGTCACCGTCGACGGCGCGCCCTATGCCGCGACCCGTCGGCAGTCGCAGGCGCTGCATGTCCGCGTCATCCCGGAGGAGCCGCTGCGCAACGGCTGCGTGCCGGGCATGTCGGTGGTGGACAACCTGAACCTGCGGCTGTTCGACCGGGACGACAGCGGCGGCGGGCGGAGCTGGCTGGATGCGGGCGGGATGCGCCGCCGGGCCGCGCGGATGATCGCGGGATACGGCGTGCGCGCGGCCTCGCCCGATGCGCCGATCGGCGTGCTGTCCGGCGGCAATGTGCAGCGCTGCGTGCTGGCGCGCGAGCTGGACGGGGAGGTCGCGCTGCTGGTTGTGGCGAACCCCTGTTTTGGCCTCGACGTGAAGGCGGTGGCGGAGGTGCGGGCACGGCTGATGGACGCACGCAACGCCGGGTGCGCCATCCTGCTGATCAGCGAGGACCTGGACGAGATCTTGGAGCTCGCCGACCGCGTCGTGGTGATGCGCAACGGCCGCATCGTGCACGAGACGCCGGCGGCCGGCGCCGACCCGCATGCGATCGGCGCGCATATGCTCGATGCGGCGGCGGCACCCATTGCAGTGCTGGCGCCGGGCGTCGTGGGGCAGCGATGAGGACGGCGGAATGTACGGCTGCCGGAGCTGGTGGACCTTTATGCATTGGCAACGGCGTGGTGGCTGCCACCGCACTGGCCGGGCCGCTCGGGCGAATGACCTACGAACCCGGACTGACGCTCTGCATTTGGCCTATCGGTTCGGCAACTCGGGCATGGCGCGGCGCAGGATGTCATTGGCCCGGGTCTGCCAGCCCGGCCCGGTGGCCCGCAGCCAAGCCAGTAGGTCGGGGTCCAGCCGGAGTGATACGAGCTGCTTCGGGTTGGCGGCCTTCGGACGCCCGACGCGGATGAACGTATCACCATGATAGACTTCGGCCTGTTCGAAAAACTCGTCGGTCAATTCCGGAGCGTCGTCCGGATCGACCCATTCAGACTTGCCAGCGGCGTCGCTCTTTTGCATGTGCATACCTCATAGAAATGATGTGCCGCGCTTGCCCGCGCAGCGTCCAAACCAACACCACCATGCGGTCGCCAAGAAAGCCGGCAGTGATGTTGCGGGTCTCGCCATAGTCGAAGCGATTGTCGAGCCGGGTCATGAACTCACCGGAAAACACGATGGAAGCGTCGGCGAAGTCCAGGCCGCGCTCCTGAATTGTCATCGCTCGCTTGGCCGGATCGAAGGTGATCTCCACATAAATAATGTATCTACAAATATCCTGTATGTCAATATATGTATCTACGGAAATGACGTAAGTGCGGTTGTTGAGGGCGGTGCGCGGGCGCCTGCAGCGTCCGCAGCACGCCTATGGAGGGCGCGACCGCATTCTTACTCTACCGATCAAGCTTGCATCTCTGTTCCTGACCCAGACTTTCCGGCCAATGCGGTCGCGTCCTCAAGGGAAATTATCCAAAAAACGCTGTGAAAACAGCCGCGACCGCACAAGAGGGCAAGTGCGGACCCAAGCGGCAACAGCTCACTCGAACCCGCTCTCGGTGCGCTTGCCTTGGCGGCCAGGCGGAAACCATGCTAAGCGCCCCGTGGCTTCATGCGGGGCGATCAGGCGGGAACAGACCGGCCCATCCCGCGTAGATCAGACAACGACGCCAGTGAGACGACAGGAACTGAGGGCAAGATGAGCGAGATCGCCGACAAGGTTAAGAAGATCGTGGTTGAGCACCTCGGCGTCGAAGAGGCGAAGGTGACCCCAGAGGCGTCGTTCATCGACGACCTCGGCGCCGACAGCCTCGACACCGTCGAACTGGTGATGGCCTTCGAAGAGGCGTTCAGCGTCGAGATCCCCGAGGACGCGGCCGAGAAGATCAGCACCGTCAAGGACGCGATCGACTTCATCGAGAAGCAAAAAGCGGCCTGAGCCGGCAACGCTGACGGCAATGCCTATTCAAGCGGGGCCCATGCAAACCGGCTTGTCGGCGCGACGGGTCGTCGTGACGGGCATGGGCATCGCCTGTCCGCTCGGCCTGGGCGTCGAGCGGGTCTGGAAGCGCCTGATTGCGGGCGAGAGCGGCATCAACGCCATCCAATCGTTCGATACGACCGAACTGACCGCCAAGATCGCCGGGCAGGTTCCGGTCGGCACCCGCGCCGAGGGCAAGCTCGACATCAGCGAGTGGATCCCGGTCAAGGATCAGAAAAAGATGGACCGGTTCATCCATCTCGCCGTCGTCGCTGCGATCGAGGCGGTGGAGGACAGCGGCTGGGTCCCGAATGACGAGGACGCCCGCTGCGCCACCGGCGTGATGATCGGCTCCGGCATCGGCGGGCTCGGCACCATCTACGAGGCGTCGGTGCTGGTGTCGCAGGGCAAGCACCGCCGGCTGTCGCCGTTCTTCATACCATCGGCGCTGATCAACCTCGCCTCGGGCCACGTATCGATCAAGTACGGGTTCAAGGGCCCCAACCACGCCGCCGTCACCGCCTGTGCCACCGGGGTGCACGCCATCGGCGACGCATCCCGGCTGATCATGCTCGGCGACGCGGACGTCATGGTGGCCGGGGGCGCGGAGGGCGCGGTGAACGAACTCGGGATGGCGGGCTTCTGCGCGAGCCGGGCGCTGTCCACCAACTTCAACGACCGGCCCGCTGCCGCGTCCCGTCCCTGGGACCGCGACCGCGATGGCTTCGTCATGGGCGAGGGCTCAGGCATCGTCGTGCTCGAAGAACTGGAACATGCCAAGGCCCGTGGTGCGAAGATCTACGGCGAGGTCGGCGGCTACGGCATGTCGGGCGACGCCCACCACATCACCGCGCCCGCCGAGGGGCACGAAGGAGCCTTCCGCGCCATGAGGGCCGCCTTCCGTAACGGCGGCATGCAGCCCGGCGACGTGCAATACGTAAACGCGCACGGCACCAGCACGCCGCTCGGCGATGACCTGGAACTCGAGGCGGTGGAGCGCTTTTTCGGCGACGACGCGAAGGGCCTCGCGATGTCGTCCACGAAATCCGCCACCGGACACCTGCTCGGCGCGGCCGGCGCGATCGAGGCAATCTTCTCATTGCTGGCGATCCGCGACAGCGTGGTGCCGCCGACCCTCAACCTCGAAAACCCCAGCCGCGCGAGCGTGATCGACCGTGTTCCGCTGGTGGCGCAGGAACGCCGGGTGGATGTGGCGTTGTCCAACAGCTTCGGCTTCGGCGGCACCAACGCCAGCATCATATTCAAGCGGGCAGCCTGACGCGGGCGGGACGGGATGCGCCTAACTCTAATCGCGGTTGGATTGCTCGTAGTGCTGCTGGCCGGCGCCGCACTTTTTGCCGTCCGGGCATACGATGCGCCGGGTCCGTTGCAGGTGGCGGACGTTGTCATGGTGCCGCGCGGCGGGCTTGACCAAGTGACGGACGTCCTGGTGCAAGAGGGCGTCGTACGCAGCGGCTTTGCCCTGCGCACTGCCGCCATGATCACGCGGAGCCAAGGCGCCGTCCATGCCGGCGAGCTTGAGTTCCCCGCCGCCGCGAGCCTGCGCCAGGTGCTCGAAGTGCTCCGCACCGCCCGCCCGGTGCAGCACCGCCTGACCATTCCCGAGGGGCTGACCGCGGCGCAGGTCGCCATGCTGCTCGACCGCGCGCCGGCGCTGGAGGGCGACCCGGCGCTGCCGGAGGAAGGCCGCCTGCTGCCCGAAACCTATGCCTTTGAGCGGGGCACCGCGCGCGCCACCCTGGTCGAGCGTGGCCGCATTGCCATGGACCGCGCGCTGGAGCGCAGCTGGGCCGCCCGCAAACCCGCCGTGCCGCTGAATACGCCGCGGGATGCATTGATCCTGGCCAGCATCGTCGAGCGGGAGACGGCCCGGCCCGAGGAACGTCCGCGTATCGCGGCGGTGTTCCTGAACCGGCTGCGCCAACGCATGAAGCTCCAATCCGACCCGACCGTCGTCTATGGCGCGAGCGGTGGCGCCGGCGTGCTGGAGCATGGCCTGACAAGGGCCGACCTGGAACGGGCCGATCCCTACAACACCTATCGCAACGTTGGCCTGCCGCCGGGGCCGATCAGCATGCCTGGCCTCGCCTCGCTCCGCGCCGTCACGCAGCCGGCGGACACCGACGACCTGTTCTTCGTCGCCGACGGATCGGGCGGGCATGCGTTCGCGAGGACGATCGAGGAGCATACCCGCAACGTCGCGCATTGGCGCGAAGTAGAGCGTGCCCGGCAAGCGGTGGCGTCCGGAGCGCCAGGGCGCTAGAAGCTTCGCGCATGTCCCAGCCGCACCCTGCTTCAGCATCTCCCGGCTTGGCGTCCCCCGGCTTGGCATCCATGACGGGGTTTGCACGGACTGAGGGCGTGGAGGGCGGGCTGAACTGGGCCTGGGAGCTGCGCAGCGTGAATGGCCGCGGGATCGACCTCAAGCTGCGTCTGCCGCCGGGGTTCGACGCGATGGAGGCGGGACTGCGCGAGGAAGCAGGCCGCGTGCTGCGCCGGGGCAACGTGAGCGCGAGCCTCGTCGCCAAGCGGGATGACCGCACCCGGTTGGCGGCCGACCCGGCCGTGCTGGACGAGTTGCTGCGCCTCGCCCTCGACCTGGCCGCTCGCATTCCTGGGGCCCCCGCGCCGCGTGCTGAGGCGCTGCTGGCGCTGCCCGGTGTGCTGCGGCCGTCTGCCGCTGCCGACGACGGCGTGACCGCCCCGCAAGTAGCGGCCGTTCGCGCCGGATACAGTGCCGCATTGGCTGCGTTGGTAGCGTCGCGCCAGTCGGAGGGTACCCGGCTCGCGGCATTACTGTGCGCGCAGGTAGGGGAGGTCGCCGCGTTGCGCAATCAGGCAGTGCAACAGGCAGCCGACCAGCCGGCCCTGCAGCGCGCCCGCATGCTGGAGAACCTGGCGGCGCTGCTGCGCGACCAGCAGGGCCTGCCAGAGGAACGGATCGCGCAGGAGGTGGCGCTGCTCGCCAGCCGGTCGGACGTGCGCGAGGAACTGGACCGCCTCGCGAGCCATATCGAAGCCGCCCGCACCCTGCTCGATGAGGCGGCGGGGATCGGCCGCAAGTTCGACTTCCTGGTGCAGGAGTTCGTGCGCGAGGTGAACACGTTGTGCAGCAAGTCGGCGTCGGTGCCGCTGACTGCGACCGGGCTGCGGCTGAAGGCGGTCATCGAGCAAATGCGCGAACAGGTGCAAAACGTTGAGTGACCTGCGCCGGCGTGGCGTCTGCCTGGTGATCGCCGCACCCTCGGGCGCCGGCAAGAGCACCATCACCCGCGCCTTGCTGGCGACCGAGCCGGAGCTTTCGCCGTCCGTCAGCGTCACCACCCGATTGCCGCGCCCGGGCGAGCAGGACGGGATGCACTACCACTTCCGCACCCAGGCCAGCTTCGACGCCATGGTGGCCGACGGCGCGATGCTGGAATGGGCGACCGTGTTCGGCCGCAATTACGGCACCCCGCGCGCGCCAGTGGAACAAGCGCTGGCGGCCGGGCGCGACGTCGCATTCGATATCGATTGGCAGGGCTGCAGGCAGTTGCGCGCAGCATTGCCCGGCGACGTCGTTGGAGTATTCATCCTGCCGCCCTCGTTCAAGGCGCTGGAGGCGCGGCTGCGCCAGCGTGGCGGCGACTCCGCAGACGAAATAGCCCGCCGCATGGCCGCCGCCCGCAACGAAATCGCCCATTGGGCCGAGTTCGACCACGTCGTCGTCAATCGCGACCTCGAGGCCGCCGTCGAGGATGTCCGCGGCGTGCTGCACTCTGCCCGATGCGCCATCGCGCGCCAGCACGGCTTGCCCGCGTTCGTGGCAAGCCTGATGGACCCTGCCTAACCCGCCACTCAGCGCCGTTCGTAGGTTCCGATCAGCCGGCCCTGTGCAATCAGGTGCGGCCGGATCGTGCGCAGCAACGCCGCACGGCCCGGCGGATAGGCGAAGTGCGGACGGGCGTCGAGCGCGAACACCTGGAACGCATAGCGGTGCGGCCCATGGCCCGGAGGCGGCGTCGGCGCTGTCCAGCCGGGCCGCCCCAGGGCATTGCGCCCGCAGGCCCAGCCCTCGGGCGCTGTTCCGGTCTGACGCAGGGGGATCTCGCCCTCCGCGAACTCGGTTTTCTCCGGCGGGATGGAGTGCACGATCAGGTGCACCAGCGGCCGGAGCAGCGGAATGTCAGCATCCTCTACCAGCAGTACGGTCGACTGCGTCTGCGGCGGCAGGCCCTCCCAGCGCAGTGGTGGACACAGGCTCGTGCCGTCCTGGGTAAAGCGCATCGGCATCGAGGAGCCATGATCAAAAGCCGTGCTGCTGACGGTGAGCGCATAGCCGAGGAAGCCGGAGAACTTGCTGCTGGTCAGCATGGCGACGCCGGGCCGAACCGGCCACAATGCCTCGCCGATTGAGCGCATGATCGATAACTGCATCTACTGAGCCTTCCGCTTTTGCGCCATGTGCTTGCTGCGGGATGCAACGCGTTCCCTGGCCTTATGGTGCATGGGCGAAGTGCTCCGAAACCTCGATCAATATGACGCCGAGCTTGCGCACCGTGGTGCGGTTCAGCATCGAGCCATCGTCGAGCAGATACCACCACTGATCCATCGACACGTTCTTGAGGTCGTTCCCCGGCGACAGCGCCAAGGTCCAGGTCCAATGAAAGGCGCGGCCGGACGCCTCGCCGGTTGCCGTCCCCACCATATCGTTCGCGGTCGCCTCATACTGGTTCGGGCCCGCACGGCGCATTCGCCAATCGCGCGTTGTCGGGGCGTCCTGGCCGATAGAGAGACGCTGGACCATGTGCAGCGCATTGCTGTCGCCCTCGCCCACGCAGTCGGTCGTCACGATGTCTGTCGGTTGGCCTGAACGGTTCTCCAGCACACCCCAGGACCTGACGTGCCCGGTAAAGAAGCGGATCGGATCGATCGCTGGCGTGGTGGCGTTGAAGCCTTCGACGGGCATCGCGCCGCCACACCCGAGTAGGGTTGTGGCCAGCAACAGGGCCAGCAGCCGCATCGATCCTCCTCAAAATGCGAAGGGGGAGGCCGAAGCCTCCCCCCCCCAATCCAGTCGTATGAGCCTACGACTACTTGCGCGGAGCGTTCATGCCGCTCGTGGTAGCGCCGGGTGTCGACGTCGAGGAAGCGCCGCTCACGCCAGTGTTGGTATTAGTCGTGCTGGGGCCGGTCGTGCCGGTCACGCCCGTCGTGGTCGCACCGGGAACGACCTTCGTGCTGTCCTCGACCTCGACCTTGGTGCTGCGAACGGTGTCGTGGATCGTCTCGACACGCTCGTTGGCTTCCTTGCGGACGCCGATCTCCTCGACGACGCGCGCCTCCTTGCCGACGACCGCCTCCTCGCTGGTGGCCCGCGCCTCGATGGTGCCTTCCTTGAATGCGGCCAGATCGGCAGCGGTGGCAACACGGTCGACCGGGTTGCGCTCGATGGAGACGCGCTCCTCGTGCAGGCGAACCTGCTCCTCGACCGGACGCTCGACGACGTAGCTGCGTACCCGTACCGCGCCGCTGGCGACCTCGCGCTTGCCGACCCGCAGGCGCTCCTCCATGACCTTCAGCGTCTCGTTTGCGCCGAGTGCCGCCGTACCAACTGCCGCCACGGGCGCTGCGGCGACGCCGGTCGTGGCCATCGTGGCAGTGGTCGCAGTCGTGCCGGTGGTTGCTGCCGGCGTATAGTTGTAGCCGGACTGGCGCCATTCCTCGAGCTTCGAGTCGAAGTCGATCGGGTTGGTGCTTTCCAGAACGTGAATGATCTGGCTGCGGTCGGCTGCGGCGTGCGGCGTCACGACGACCATGGCATGGCCGGCGCTGAGCGCATGGTTATAGGCATGGGCATCCTCGTCCGGCATGAACATGCTCTTGACGGCGCCCCACAGGCCCTGGTTGCCCGACTCGTAGTCAACCCCGCCAGCCATGCGATCGGACTCACGGTCCGAAACCTGCACCGCGCCGGCATCGACGCCAGAGGAGACCAGCTTTGCCTTGGCGGCATCGGCCTCGGCGCGCGTCTCATACAACGCTACGATCTGGTTGTCGTGCTTCGATGCATCATACAACCCGGTCTCATGCCCCGAAGCGGCGTTCAAGGATGCCGAGCCGGGCTCGTCCATGTAAGAACCACTCATTTTGATTTTCCCTCGTTGGGGACGGCAGCGTCGCTCGCTGAATTCCGCCCGGTTTGCTCTATTTCGACTTTTTCGCTGCGCAGACGAACTGTTTGCTGCTCGACCCGTTCGCTCAATTTCTTACGGATGTGCAGCTCTTCCTTCAGCACGAGCCGTTTTTCAACGACCAACACCTCCTCCAGGATTGGAACGATAAGTGTATCGCCCTCCTGACGGGTCTGCGGTGCTTCCTGGACAACGCGGCCGATTGGCACGCGTTCCACGCTTAAATCCTGTTGGCGCAAAAGAACTTCGACGGCCTCGTCACGCTCCGTGACAGTCTTGTGAACTACAACTTTACCGCTCTCGAACTCACGCTTCTCGACACGGATCGATTCTTTAATGACGGGGATCACCGCGACGAGTTCGTTCGATCCGACGAGTTCGTTCGACTGCATGATCCTGGTCTGCCTGCACTGCTACTGAGCTAAACAGACGGCCCAGCAAGCCGCGAGTTTAGGTAGTCACGCGCATGTGAGCATGTTAGCGCTCCGTGATCCGATCCACTTCGGCAAGATCCTCCTGCGAAAGCGTCCAGCTCCCGGCGGCGACATTGGCCACGATCTGCTCCGGCTTGGTCGCTCCGGCGATCACGCTCGACACCGGTTCGCGCGACAGCAGCCA
>CAXTJW010000055.1:2076-4093 GCA_964244305.1 uncultured Acetobacteraceae bacterium | reverse complement strand
AGGTCGATCCAGTCGGTGCGCAGCCGGGTCAGGCTGGCCTCCACCGCACGGACGATGTAACGGCGGCTGGCGCCTTTCAGATTGCCTGCGTCGTCCATCGGCAGGGCGAACTTGGTCGCCAGCACGATGTCCTTGCGGCGCGGACCCAGGATCTCGCCCAACGCCGTCTCCGATCCGCCGCGCTCCCCATATGCGTCGGCGGTGTCGAACAGCGTGATCCCTGCGTCAAGCGCCGCATGCACCACCTCCCGGCTCGCTGCCGTGTCGATGCGGCCGCCGAAGTTGTTGCAGCCCAGCCCGATCGCCGACACGCGCAGGCCGGACCGTCCGAGGTTGCGAATTTCCAATGCTGATCTCCGTCAAAGGGGCGCGTGCGCTGCGGGCAGGGCGGCGACCTCGTTGATCAGCTTCCGGGTCATCGCCTCGCCGAAGGTCGAAAACTCACGCACCTCCAGCACGAAGCTGCCGGGTCCGCCGATGACGTTCTGCCGATACCATTCCGTCAGCCCGCCCGGCGGCTGCACATGCGCGTAGGTGTAGCTGACGGGATGCTCGTTGATGATCGCGAGCCCGTTCACCGTGACGCCGGACGCCATCGCGTCGTCGCGCGACGCCGTGACATCTCGGCCCGCGTTGTTGGTGCCGTCACCGGCGACGTCGATGACCCGCCGCTGTGTCTCGAACCGGTTCTCCGCCTGCAACTGCATCGCGCGGTCGATGCCGGCGCTGATGCTGGTGCGGCCCCAGAACGAGCGCGGCGCCGCGTCCAGCGCGTCGGTGAACTGCCGGGCGGAGGCAGCGTCGCGCACCACGTGCCAGTCCAGCACCGTGCTGACCTCATACGACCCGGCGAACTCGACATACGCCACCGCGATCGCGCCGATCGCCCCGCCGCGGATCGCAGCCAGCACGCGCGGGTCGTTGAACGCGGCGGCATAGCCCGCTTTTTCCATCTGGAACTCGGAATCGTCCACGCTGCGCGATACGTCGGACACGAGGACGAGGG
Source organism: uncultured Acetobacteraceae bacterium (assembly GCA_964244305.1). Taxonomy (GTDB): domain Bacteria; phylum Pseudomonadota; class Alphaproteobacteria; order Acetobacterales; family Acetobacteraceae; genus CAHJXG01. Next base: position 3,087 of record CAXTJW010000055.1, on the reverse strand, counting down.
TCACGTCGACCGGTTCGGCCGCGTGGGCAGTGCCGGCCAGCAACACCAAAGCCATGAGCGTACGCATCGGCCACCTCCATTTCCGGATATGGTCTCAGGCGCGCGGCTTACAGCCAAGCTAAACTTCACGCCTCCGGCTTCACGCTTTACACTGTCCTTTACTGGCTGGCCCAGATGATGCGGTGCACCCAGGCAACCTCGACAAGGTCGAAGCTGCGGTCGCGGTGTTCGGGGTTCAGGCTCTTTAGCTCGATCCGCTTGGCCGAGCGGCGGGCGAGCTGCTTGGCCATTACCTCGCCGGCGAGGGTGCGCAGCACCACGCGGTCCCCCCGGCGGATCGGCGCCGCCGGGGACATCACGACCATGTCGCCGTCGCGGAACACCGGCTCCATCGAGTCGCCTGAGATCTCGAGCGCATAGGCGTTGGTGTCGGCGATCTCCGGCAGGCTGACCTCGTCCCAACTGCCGCCGACCGGAAATCCGGCGTCGTCGAAGAAGCCATCGCCGCCGGCCTGCGCGAGGCCGAGCAACGGGATGCGCCGCTGCGGACGCGCCGAGACGACGGTCGCCGAGCCGGTGACCAGCGAGGTAAACAGCTCGAGGCTCGCGCCGGTCGCGTCGAGCACCTTGGCCAGGCTCTCGGTGCTGGGCCAGCGGGCACGGCCGTCCGGCATGCGCCGCTTGCTCGGGTTGAAGGTGGTGGCGTCCAGGCCGGACCGCTTCGCGAGGCCGGATGCCGACAGCCCGTATTCGGCGGCAAGCGTGTCGAGCGCGCGCCAGATGTCATCGTGTTTCATAATTTATATCATGCCTAGGAATTGACGCCGATTCAACTAGGAATTTGCACCTTGAATAACTTGCATCTGCGGCCACACAATGTTCTTGTTATGTTCCGTAACAGGATGCCGACATGCCAAGCAATTCCGCATCCCGTCCCGATAGCCGCCTGCACGCCCCATGCCGGACGGCCCCGTTCGCCTCGGCCGAGGCGGCTTGGTTCTGGACCGCATC
>CAXTJW010000055.1:0-1976 GCA_964244305.1 uncultured Acetobacteraceae bacterium | reverse complement strand
TGCCGGCCGGAGGACGTCGTGAAATGCCTCGACGCATTGTATCGCCAGCGCCGGGTCGAGCTGCTGCACGTCCGCATCCTGCGCATCTGGGGCTGGCGCGGGGCGGCGCCCAACCCGGCCTGGCCACGCGAGCGCTGCGACTGGCGGTTGTGGCACGAGGCGCTGGGCCGCATGGAATGGCCCTTGCGCGTCCGCGGCATCGTCGTGGGCGGAGCGCCTTAGCCGGGCTGCTTCATGATCTCGGCGTTATGCCGGACGCGGCCGGCGTCGGTCGCATGGAAGCGTCCTTCGCGCTCGAAGGCAAAGCCCATGCCGGACAGGCGCTCCAGGCACGGCCCGTCCTTCAGCCCCGACGGCCGCCCGGGCGCGCCGCACAGCGTCAGCCGGTGCAGCGCGGAACGGCAGCAGGTCTCCAGATAGGGCTCGTTCCACATGGGCGGGGTCTAGCGGCACAGCGCGCACTTCTCAAGCGGGCGGGGATCGGGCAGACACCGGCGGCATGACGCCAAGCATCGCCTCCGCCCTCATGCCGCTGCTGCGCCGGGTCGACGCCGAGCGCGCGCACCGGCTCGCCATCACGGCGCTGCGGCTGGGGCTCGCCGGACAGGACGCAACGCCGGACGACCCGGCGCTTCGGGTGCGTACGCTCGGCATGGAGTTCCGCAACCCGATCGGGCTCGCGGCCGGGTTCGACAAGGACGCGACGGCGTTGCGCGGGCTGCGCCGGATCGGCTTCGGCTTCATCGAGGCCGGCACCGTCACGCCGCATCCGCAGCCCGGCAACCCGCCGCCGCGCGTGTTCCGGCTGGAGGCGGACCGCGCCGTCATCAACCGCTACGGGCTGAACAGCCTGGGTTTGGCCGCCTATGTCGCCCGGCTCGCCGCCCTGCCGCGCGGACGGGTGCCGGTGGGCGCCAATGTCGGCATCAACAAGGACGGCGCCGATCCCGAGCGCGACTATCCCGCCCTGATCGCCGCCGTGGCCCCGCACGCCGACTACATCGTGATCAACGTGTCGTCGCCGAATACCGCGGGCCTGCGCGATCTGCAGGGCGAGGCGCGGCTGGCTGCCATCCTGGCCGCGGTGCAGGCCGCCGTGCCGCGCCGCCCGCCGCTGCTGGTGAAGATCGCACCCGACCTGCCCGACGGCGGGCTGGAGGCCATCGTCGAGACGTCGATCCGGCACCGGGTCGACGGTCTGGTCGTGTCCAACACCACGGTGGCGCGTCCGGCCACGCTGCGGTCGGGCGACGCTGCCGAGGTCGGCGGCCTGTCCGGGCCGCCGTTGCTCGCCGCCAGCACGCGGATGCTGGCCCGTGCGTATCGGCTGGCGGCCGGGCGGCTGGTGCTGGTCGGCTGCGGCGGCGTGTCGACCGGGGCGGACGTATTGGACAAAATGCGGGCGGGCGCGCATCTGGTGCAGCTCTATACGGCGTTCAGCTACGCCGGCCCGGCGTTGATCCCGCGGCTGAAACGCGAGCTCTCGGCCGCACTGCGCCGCGAGGGGTTCCGCACTGCCATGGACGCGATCGGGGCCGATATATGAGAGACTTGGGCATGAAACGCCTGGCGAACTTCGCCCCGCTTGCGGCCGAGTATGACGGTTTCATCCTCGATCTGTGGGGGGTGATCCACGACGGCGTCGAGCCCTATGCGGGCGCGGCCGAGTGCCTTCTGGCGTTGCGCGGCATGGGAAAGCGCATCGTGCTGCTGTCCAACGCGCCGCGCCGGGCGAACGAGGTGGTGCTGCAGCTCCGCGGCATGGGCATCCCCGACAGCGCTTACGACGGGGTCATGACGTCGGGCGAGGCGACCTACCTCATGCTGCGGGACCGGCCCGACCCGTGGTATGGGCGGCTGGGCAACGCCGTGTTCCACTTGGGTCCACAGCGCGACCGCAACGTGCTGGACGGCCTGGGCCTCGATATCCGTGACACGCCCGAGGGCGCCGGGTTCATGCTCAACACCGGGCCGGA
>CAXTJW010000054.1:8264-15039 GCA_964244305.1 uncultured Acetobacteraceae bacterium | reverse complement strand
CGGTCCGAAATGGCCTCCACCCGTCTGGCAGTTTCATCTTGCGAACCGTCGTCGACGACGATGCACTCCCAGGCTGCAAGGCTCTGGGACTGGACGCTGGCCAGGCATGGCCCGATGAAGTCTGCGACGTTGAAGGCAGGGATGACGACGCTGATGTCCGGCATATTCTGTCGTGTCATGCAATCGTCCATACGCCATGCCAAGGTGAAGTAGGCCGCATCCGGCTGGTTCGTAAGCGTAAAGCGCGCCGACGTTGAACCAAGCGGCTTACCACCGCGTTGACCCGGCGCTTCCACCGCTTTGTATCAAAACGCACCGGCAGCGACCGGCTTGGCAGATAGGCGATTGTCATATCACGATACCGTTGCAGTCATATTTTTCCATAAGATACGATGACAGTCTCGTATCATCACAGAGCGAGAACAGGTAAGCCCATGAGGCATTTTGCGATATATTTCCAGTTATCCATACTGAAATGTTAAAATTGGTATCCGGCAGGATAGGGCGTTCATTTTTATTTACTGTATACATGATCAGAAGATTTCATATCACAGGCCTATATTGCTGATCATCGTCACCAGTATGCATAGGCGCAGTTGCGACCTGGACACTCGATATCATGACCAGGTCGATGCCTTGACGCTGCACCGACCTTCAAGGAGCCTGTAGGGCGATGCTCAGGTTTCGTCCCATGACCGAGTGGTGCATACACGTTCTTCTGGTCCTGTTGCCACTGGCAGCCATAGCCCTGTCGCTGCCGTTCTACGGAATGTTCAACGCGGTGCCAACTGCGCGCGATGCCTGGGTCGTCACGCTCGCGGCGGTCGCGCTTTATGGCGCCTCGCACCTCTTGCGGGCGCTGCGCCTTGCACTCCTGGCGGCACCGGCTCTTGGAATGCACATCAGGACGATCGTGCTCCTTCATTTTCACACGGCGCCGGTTTCCTTCATCGTCCCTTTTAAGCTGGGCGAACTCTATCGCTGGCAGCAGTTGGCCTGGCTCTCCGGCAACCCGATCGGGTCGCTGGTGATCCTGCTGCTGGAGCGTACTCTCGACGCCGTGGTCTTGCTCATCGTGCTCGCGGTGGTCATCGCGGTTGGCGGGGGCCTCCCGCCCCATACGGAATTGCTGTCGGGGCTGCTTGTGCTGGCAACGATGCTCGGGCTGTTCGCGGTTTTTATCGCGCCGAGCGGCCTTGAGGCGATACAGGCCTATATCCTGCGGCGCCACTCTGCCCCGCGGGCGCGCCGGGTGCTGCGGATCATCGATTCGACGCGCATTATGGCGTGCGGCGCGAACGAGCGGCTTCGGGGCAACGTGATGGTGCTGCTGTTCCTGTCGGTCGCCATCTGGACGCTTGAAAGCGCCACGCTGCTCGTGTTGGCCGAGCGGCTGAACCGGCAAACCGGCGGCTTCCTGACCTCGCTGCTCACCATGACCCTCTCCCCCCAGGCGGTCGAGGGGCCAGCGATGGCCATCACAAACCTCTACGCGCTCGTGGGCCTGGCCACCCTCCTGCTGGTCTGGCCGGCGGCTACGATTCTGTACATGCTGCGCATTCGATTTCCCCGCCGCGCCGCGCCGGCACGGCAGAAATCCTTGGCGGTCCATAAGACGCGGCGGCTGCATCTCCGCACGGTAGGCAGAACCCTATGAGCCGGCTTGTCACCGTCATCTACGACGACCGGCGAGCCCCGCCGTCGGACATCGGCGCGATCATCGGCGCGACGCGCTTCTCGGACATCCTGCGTAAGCGCGTTTCCCTCGGTGAAGAAATACGGCGGAGCAGCATGGCGGGCGGCGCCGCAGACCTGTTCCACCTCGTCGACGAGCGCGATGCCCGCCATTTGGCCGAGGTGATCGAGGACGGCCAGGCCAGCAGGATCTTCCTGCGCCTGCCCTCGTTCCTGATGCCGACGCGCCCTGGGATGCTGGCGATGGCGATCGAGAAGGGCCGCTATGTCCTGCAATCCATCCTGCTCGCCGCGGTATTCGAGGACGAGGCGACGGCGATGCTCACGGCTCCCGACGCGATCGCCTTCCTGCGCGCGCGCGATCCGACGGCAATCCGGGAGCTCGCCCTCAACCTCGCCGCCTCGCATCCGACCATGCTCGACCACTGCGACTTCGTCGACCTGCGCCGCCCCGAGGTGTTCCTGAGCTTCATGGGCGATGCGACCGAGGCCCGGCATTTCAACTCGACCAGCCGCGTGGGGGCGGTGTTCCGCAAAACATCATCCAATACGGAGAAGATGGCGCGGGAATACAGCTTCTTCCACGTCGTGCCCGAAACCCTGAAAACGTTCTTCCTGCCGACCTTCGACTTCACCGACGACGGCAAGCGCGCCGGCTACTCGATGGAGCGTATCAACGTCCCCGATGCGGCGCTGCAGTTCATCCACTCCGCCTTTGACGAGTTATCGTTCACCACTCTCGTCGACCGCTTCCTCGACTTCATCAAGGCCCGGCCCACCAAGGAGCTCGGCGCCGCTGCCGTCCGGGAGCAGGCAACACGGGACATCCTGGTCAAGATGGATGCGCGCCTGGACGAGTGCCTGGCCAGCGACGAGGGCCGCCAGTTGGACCGGGTGCTGGAGGCCGCCGGCCCGCTCGGCGGGTTGCGGACCATGCAGGAGCGGGCCGGCGCGCTGATCCGCGAGGCCATCCGGCGCGACCGCTCGTCCGTCCTGGCCGTCGGGCACGGCGATCCCTGTTTTTCCAACATCCTGTTCGACCGCCGCATCGGCCTGTTCCGCCTGATCGATCCCCGCGGTGCCCGCACCCTGGACGAGGCATGGATGCACCCGCTCTATGACCTCGCGAAGTTCAGCCACTCCGCCAATGGGGGCTACGATTTCGTCAACAACGACCTGTTCGACTGCTCGCTGAACGAGCAGCTCCGCCTGCAGCTCACGCTGAACGAGGGCGGCCCGCCGAGCTGGTGCCAGGACATCCTGCAGGACCGGATCGAGGCGGCGGGATACTCGACCTTCACCATCCGCGCCTATGAATTGTCGCTGTTCATGTCCATGCTGCCCCTGCATATGGATCATCCGCGCAAACTCGCCGGCTTCGCCCTGATCGCGTGCCAACTGATCCAACACCTCGAGGCTACCAAATGATCTCTGGCAAATGATCGCCGCAACGAACGTCCTGGTCGTGGACGTGGACGGGACCCTGTGCCCGATCAAAGCCGCCGGCCAGTCCTATAAGGACATGCAGCCAGAACCGCGCATGCTCGCCCGGCTGCAGGAAATGGCCGCGGCGGGGTGGCGCATCGTCATCCACTCGGCCCGCGGCATGCGCAGCCACGACGGCAATTCCGGCGAGATCAACGCGCACGTCCTGCCGGTGCTGATCGACTGGCTGCGGCGTCATGAGGTGCCGTTCCACGAAATCCACGTCGGCAAGCCATGGCCCGGCAATAACGGCTTCTACATCGACGACCGCTCGGTGCGCCCGCGGGAGTTCATCGAGAACTCGCTGGAGGCGCTCGAGCAGATCTGCGTCCGGGACCGCCTTGTTGGGGACGGCCAATGCCAGGAGTAGTCGCCGTCACCATGGCCGGCTTCGGGTCGCGCTTTGCGAAAGCGGGCTATACGCAGCCGAAATACCGCATCGAGGCGCTCGGCATCCCGCTGTTTGACTGGTCCATGATGGCGTTGCAAGGTTTCAAGGAGGCCGGATGGCGCTTCTCGTTCGCCGTCCGGGCCGCCGACGGGTCGGCCGAGTTCATCCGGCAGCGCTGCGGGCATCTCGGCATCGAGATCGACCATGTTCTGGAGCTGGACGCGCCGACCGATGGGCAGGCGACGACGGCGCTGCTGCTGGCGCAGGCGAGCGCGCCGGGCCTGCCGTTCGCCGTATTCAATATCGACACCTTCGTTCGCCCCGATGCGATGGCCCCGCCGCTCATTTCCGACGGGTGCGACGGCTGGGTGCCCTGCTTTCCCGGACCCGGCGATGGCTGGTCGTTCGCGCGGCTCGACGACCATGGTCGCGTCGCCGAATTGCGCGAGAAGGTCCGCATTTCTCCGCATGCGACCGTGGGGCTGTATTGGTTCAGCTCCGCGTCGCTCTATGCGGAGGCGTATGCCGCCTACTACGGAGCAGGCGGCCGGGAGGAGAAGAACGAGCGCTACATCGCCCCGCTGTATAACCAACTGATTGCCGAAGGCCGGACCGTCAGGATCGCGCAGCTCGCCCTCGACGATGTCGGAATGCTGGGGACGCCGGCGCAGGTCGAGGATTTCATGCGTTCGCCGCCGCCCGCGGCGCAGCATATCGCCCAAACGCTGGCCGGGGGAGGGGAGTGATGCGCGTGCCGCCGCTCCTGGTCTCCTTCCTCAAGTTCGGCGGCCTTTCCGGCCTCGGCTGGATCGCCGATGCGAGTATTTTGCTGTTCCTCGTGAGCGCCTTCGGGATGACGCCGTTTGCCGCCAACTTCATCAGCTCCTGTATCGCGGCGCTGGCGGTGTTCCTGGTCTCGCGGGAGCTGGTCTTCGCCAAGGCGTCCGGGCGCACCGGCCTGAGGATTGTCGGCTACCTGGCCTATGTCCTCGTTCTGATCGGCGTCGCCTCGTTCATGGCGCAGCTGATCGCGACCTGGGTGCGCGGGCTCGATGGGACCTACGGCGTCGCGGTGTCCGCAACCATGGCGGCGGCGGTCGCAAAAGTATGCATTACCCCCCCGCAGCTCGTCCTGAACTTCTTGGCATCGCGCGCCATGAGCGAGCGCAAGCTAGGTGAGCGTCATGCCATCCCCGGTTGACCGCATCCTCGTTTTCATCCCCGCCTACAATTGCGCCGCCCAGATTGGCCGGGTCCTGGCGCAGTTCGATACGGTGCCTGCGGGCCGGTTCGCCGAAATCCTGGTGCTCGACAACGGCAGCAAGGACGGCACGCAGGAGGCAGCCCTGGCCGCGGCCCAATCCGTCAGGGCCTGTCCGGTCACGGTGGCGCGGAATCGGGCCAACTACAATCTCGGCGGCTCGCATAAATCCGCGTTCGCCTATGCCGTCACCCAGGGCTGCACGCACGTCGTGGTGCTGCATGGCGACGACCAGGGGCATATCAGCGACCTGATGCCCGTCCTGGAGCGGGGCGAGCACCGCAAGTATGACGCCTGCCTCGGCGCGCGCTTCGAGCGGGGGTCGCGCCTGCAGGGCTATTCGCGGTTCAGGATTTTCGGCAACCATGTGTTCAATGCCCTTTTTTCAATCGCATCGCTGCGCCGCATCGTCGATCTCGGGTCCGGGTTGAACATATTCGCCAAGTCGATCTTCGCCGACGCGAGCCTCGAGCGCTACGCCGACGACCTGCGGTTCAATGTCTATCTGCTGCTCGGGATGATCGACCGCGGCAGGAGCTTTGAATTCTTTCCGATCAGCTGGCGGGAGGACGATCAGGTCTCCAACGTGAAGATCGTCTCCCAGTCGCTCAAGACGCTGCAAATCCTGCAGGAATACAGCCTCAAGCGGGCGATGTTCAGGGCCGGCGAGCATCGGGCCGTCGCCCACGCCAGCTATGAATTCGACATCGTCGGAACGCACTCCCCGGCAGCGTCGACGCTCGCCTCGCCGCCGTAGTCGCCCGGAGGAGGCTGCATGGCCAATCGAATAGACCGCATGCTTGGTTGGCCGCGCACGCGTCCCGGACGGATCGTCTCGATGCTCGTCGTGGGCGTCGTCGCGATTTGGTTCGCCCTGCCGGCCTTTTCGATCGCCTATACCGAAGGATTCCAGGCAGAGATCGTGATTAACGCGTATGCGCTGCGGCACGGTGACCTGCGGTTGGGCGATACGCTCTATCCGTTCGACAGCCGATTTTTCTTGCTGACCCGGCTTGGGACCACCCTGTTTGTGCTGGGACTGCAGAGTTTAGGTAACCTGACCGGCCTTGCCGCCCTGCAGTTGATCGGCATCGGATCACTGGCGGTGCTGCTGGGCGCGCTGCTCATGCTGCTGTGGCGGATGTATCGCGTTGGCCCGGCGCTCGGCCTGCTGTGCTGCATCCTGTTTCCGCCAATTTTCGAGGCCGCCTACCTACCGAACGACAACATGCCCTCCGCCGCGCTGGTGTGCGCTGCGGCGCTGCTGTTTTGGACCAATCCGACCATCTTGCGGACGGTCGTCACGGGGTTGCTGCTTGGGGTGGCCGTGCTGCTCCGCTTGGATGCGGCCCTGATCGCGCCGGCATTCGCGATCCTGCTCCTGACGGAGGTGCGCGGGTGGGGGGCGCGCGCGATCCGCGCCTTCATCGCCGGGGGCTTCGTCGCGGTGACGCCGATCGTGGTCTATCGGCTGTGCGGCCTATCGTTCTTCGACGTCTCCGCGGTCGTCGATCAGGGAGTGCGCCTGTGGGACAGGCCGCAACAGGCTTTGCACAACGATCTGCGCACGGCGCTGCTCAGTTTCACCGCCTTGGGCGGCTTTGCCTGGCTGTTGGGGATGGTGTCCTTTGCGCGATTGCGGCGGTGGCGGGATCTGACCCTCACGATAGCCGTCCCCCTGTTCTATGTCGCGGCTTATCGATCACAACTGGTCGAGGGGCGCTATCTGCTGCCGTTGTCGCCTTTCATCCTCCCCGCCATGGCTGAGGGATTGCGTTCCGTGGCGGTGTTGCCGGGGCGCTGGCGGACGGTGGGGTTGATGGGATTGGCTGCGGGACTGGTGGTCTGGATTGTGCCGCCGCCGCCAAACATGCCCGCCAGGCTTCTTGCCGACGACGAGGGGCCGCGTTTCGTGGTCGGCCGTGCCTGGAACCCGCTGCCTA
>CAXTJW010000054.1:0-8164 GCA_964244305.1 uncultured Acetobacteraceae bacterium | reverse complement strand
GCCGACGACGAGGGGCCGCGTTTCGTGGTCGGCCGTGCCTGGAACCCGCTGCCTACGCTCTGGTGGCAGGATCGGCTGCGCGCCGGGCAAACGGCATTGGCGGCGCAAGTTGAGCGCCTTGCAACCCCGCCCGACCTGGCCCCCAGTCCAAGGCCCGGCCGGGTGATCGTGACCGGATACTGGACCGGTGACCGGATGACGACGCTGGCGCTCTTGGAGCACGGCTTCCTCCTGCAGCCTGATCGGACGCCAGCGCCGTGTCGCGGCATCGCGGAAAGCTTCACCCGCAACCAGGTCGATGTCGTACAGATCAGGACCCATGTTCCTTTTGTGTGGCGTCGCAGCGAGGTGCTGACCTGGGAGCAATTGGGAGTACCGTGCGTCAATAGCGCCGGCTCCGTGCCGGATCATGTGCTGTTGGTGAATTCAGGACCGCTCAAAGAGCTGGCAGCCACTCCCGACGATCCCGACCCGGTCTTCTCGGCCGCGCGAGGTGGTCCACCGCCCTTGGCGCCACGGCTTGTGTCGATTCTGACCGGCATTTCCATTGCCGAGCTGCCGGTGGGTGATGTGTCCGCCGCGATCGGTCATCCGCTGCCGCCCGAGGACCAGCGTGCCGCGCTGGACACGCTTGCCGAGCGCGCGGAGTTGCTGCACTGACGACCGTCGAGAGATTGTCTTTGAAGCGGGATTAGAGTGAAGCTGATCCGATCACTCTCTGGGAATCCGATTGCTGAGGACCGCTATCGACGCGACCTTGTTTGAACCAGGCCCATGATAAAGACGATTGAGCCGGACCCGAGGCGGCTGCTTGAATACCAGACCGGGTTGGGGCGCATTGGGGTTATGCACTGCATCGCTGACGGAACCCACTGCGTGCAATGTCGCCTGCCGCCCGGCAAGCTGTGACAGCATAGTCGTTAGGATCAGGCCGCTTACGAGGTAAATAGCAAGCGCGTCTATCCAGCCATCGAAAACCAACAGCAACGTGGCAACCAGCGTGCTGAACACGCTGATTCCAATGAGGGTTGTCGACCAGTGTTGCCAAGAAGCACAGGTTCTGATGATGCCGCGCTTGAGCCAGCCTATTTGCCGCATTTTTGTTCCGCCCTGTTTGCTTCATTACACCACGGAAAGGTGAACGTAAAGCTAATAGCCGAGCGGACTAATAAACCGCGACGTGGGCTACGCGCCGACTTAATCGCGATGCACGAAAGCTACGGTGCCAATCAGCAGGACGGCAAATAGAATTGGCGAGAACTGATGGTATCCACCAGTCAGCAATAATAAAACTAAAAGCGACGGAAGCAGCATCAATTGTCGCGGAGTGCGCTTTCCGACTACGAGAAGTCCGAGATAAAACATGAGGCCAAAAGCACCATACTCCATGAGCACTTTTACCGGCGTATTCAGACGATAAAAATATGGGACGGTTAGCTGCTCCGAACCGCCCGGACCGACGCCAGTCACGATCGTCCATGGAGCCGCATCCAAAACGGATTGCAGGGCCATGAAAGGAGTGACAAAGCGCTCGTAGCCGCTCGTCCCAGGTAAAGTGAACTCCGTAAGCCTGCTCGACATCGTGTCGGCGACATCGGGCAGAATGAAACTCAGTGCAGCAAAAGCGATCGCGCAAGCGAGCGTGAGTGCGATCGCGCCAAGCAGGCCACGTATGCCGGAACTGATTGCAAGCACGATGATGTATGATCCAAGTATCATCCATCCGGTGCCAGACACTGAAATAAGCAAGCCAGCGAAAAACAAGGCAAAATAGATCGGACGGCGAAAATATAAAGCCTCGATAATGACGCCGATACCCATGAACTGCGCGAATACCGACGGCTCGATCAGGAAAAAGCCATTCGATTTGAAGCCAAAGCTTGTAGGCGTTGCAACCGCATACTGGTCCTCAATCAGCAGGCTGTCAGGAATGATGCCGCTGAAGCTGAATAGACTAAGGCCAACAAACTGTAGGACGAACTGCACCAACCCCGCGGCGGCCACGGCTACGAGGCAAAGCGTCACGATGCGGAAGAATGCGGTCTCACCCATCGACACCCGGAACCGCAGGGCGGCAAAAGCGGTGATCGCCAGCCAATAGGCGAGCGAGGTCGTGCTCATCCGCGGCGCGATACCAAGCGGCAGGTTGATCTTGGCTCCAACCGAAAACAGGGCGACGGCGCAGAGCCCGAAATACAGCATCATTCGCACGCGATCGATCACGAGCGTGCCGCTCAGAAGCGCCCAGGCTGCCAAGCCTAAGACCAGCGGGGTCGCGATGCTGATTTTGAGGTCCCCGCCCGCCGGAAGCGCAAAGCGCTGCAGGACGAGGCAACTGAACAGCGTGCCCCAGGTGAACGCCTCGACGCTCAACCGGCCGCGCTGGACAGCCCGGCGAAGCGGCGCAACTGGAATTGCGCGAGTGCCGCGCGGAGGCGGATGGTCTAAGGTGTCAACGGTCGGCGGTGCCATGCGTATGATGCGTGCTCTGTTGCTGCCACCGGTTTGAACTTGACGGAGGGTCGCCACTACCCCTTATCGCCTGATTGTGATCCATCGCAACGGAATTTGGCCGGTGGCCGCCTGTTGAAAGCTTCGAGCGTAAGCACGGGCGCCCACCGCAATGTTGCACCACCAAGAAACCGGTTTCTGCCAGCAAGAGGTTAAGAGTGACGATAGGGCAGAGTGCCACGGTAGCGCCATCTCATACCAAGCATGTGCATTTCAATAAAAGCGTGCACGGTGCTCGCGGCCTATTTGCATTTGCCGTGTTCATGTTTCATGTCGCCAACTCGGGGCTTAGTACATTCCCGCTGCTTGCCACGCCAATCGGCAACTTCATCACGCGCACTCCCGAATATGGGGTCGAGCTATTCTTCTGCATCAGCGGCTATGTGATCGCAGGCACATTGCGCCGCGCCCGCAGCCCGGCGGCGTTCCTCGAGGATCGCGCGATACGCATCTATCCCGTGCTCTGGGCCTCCATCCTCGCGATCGTGGGTCTCGGCCTGTTGACTGCCACGCATGGCTTCGCCAACGAGCCGCTTTCTCGGCTCGCATGGACCCTACCGCTCAACCTGATGGCGTTTCCGGGCGTCCTGCCGCTCGATAATATCCACCCGGCTGCCTGGTCACTCAGCTACGAGATGACCTTCTATCTGTTCTGCACGGCTTGCTGGGTGTTGCGCAGGCGCTTGGGAACGCCGGCCTTGTGGCTCGCAGCGCCGGTCGCGATCATCCTCATCGCATACTATCCGCGCGGCGCGTTCCTGCTTTCGGGCGTGTTGGTCGCCGAGGGGTGGCTGCGCGGCGGCGTGGTTGGCCGGGCGATCCGGTATCCGCTGCCGCTTATTATGCTGTTCCTGCTCTGCTGGCGCATGATCCAGGAACTAAGCCTGCCCGTTCATATCAATCATACGACAATGCTGGACTGGGCCGGCGATCTGAGGCTTCCGCTGGCGGCGCTGGCCATCATTTCGGCGACGCTCGGCTTTGCGGGAATCGTGGACGGACACGGCTGGTTTGGACGCGTGCTGCGCACACGGTCGCTCCAGTATCTCGGGACCATCAGCTACAGCTTCTATCTTTGGCATCCAATCGTGATGTCCGGCGTTAAGACGGCTCTGTTGCATGCGGGCGTGCCGCAGGCAGCCGGTGTTTGGGCGCAGTTGATGTTTTTCGTCGTGGCGTTGCCGCCGGCTCTCGTGGTCTCCGATCTAAGCCAGCGCATCCTGGAACGGGGCCTCGCCGTCTGGCTGCGGCGCCGGCTGCACCATACGCCGCCCATTCAGCCGCCGGCGATCGACTCTCCTCCACAGCCCATCATGGAGCGTGCATGACCATCCGAGTTCCGATCACCCGCCGCGCGTTGGCGAGCGTTGCCGCCGCTGCGGCCGTCACAGCATCCATGCCGGCGAGGGCGGCCACCGCGACTCGCATCGGCACCTATGGAGGCGCCGGGTCCACCGGGGTGCCGGAGGTGGCCGCGTATGAGAAATGGCTCGGCCGGCCGCTCGATGTCGTGCTCGATTTTCTCGAGATGCAAACCTGGAAGGGCATGGTCGACGAGGCCGGATGGGCGAGCGGTTGCTGGCGCGGTGCCGGGCGCAAGAACCTGATCGTCTCGGTGCCGATGCTGGTGGGCGAAGGGAAGCCGACCTTGGCGCAGGGCGCAGGCGGCGCGTATGACGAGCATTTTACGGCACTCGGCCGCAAACTGGTCGAAAACTCCTATGCCGGGAGCGTGATCCGGATCGGCTGGGAGTTCAACGGCGGCTGGTATCCCTGGACGGCGCGCGGCAACACGCCCGACTTCAAGGCGTATTGGCGACGGATCGCGCTGGCGATGCGCAGCGTGCCGGGTGCGCATTTCCGCTTCGACTGGACCGCGACCACGGTGGATGGCCCCACGGTCGACGCATACCCCGGCGACGATGTCGTCGATATCATCGGGCTGGACATCTACAATCAATCCTGGCCGCGGATCGAAGACCCGGCGGAGCGCTGGAAGTATCTGCTGAACCATGAAGCCGGCCTGACTTGGCACCGCAATTTCGCCCAAGCGCACGGCAAGCCACGGTCCTTCCCGGAATGGGGCACCGGCACGCGTCCCGATGGGCACGGCGGTGGCGACGACCCGGTCTATATACGCAATATGCTGGCATGGATGCGGGAGGGCGGGCCGGTCGATTATGCCTGCTATTGGAACTATCGCGCGCCGGACTACGACGCGAAGGTCACGGACGGCCGTCTGCCGGAGGCGGCGAAAGCCCTGCATGAGGGGCTGCAGCGCAACGCTTGAGCACCGAGCGTGAGGCTGGGACCACTGGGTGTTCCCAGTTCGGCATCGATGGCGTAACAGGCCGTCTCACCCGAAAGATCGCACATGGCCCGCACGCCAAAGCCTGCTTCAACCCCACTTCCGGCGCGTCGCGGCCGCGCACCGAAAACAGCCGGAGCCGATGCCGTTTCCGATGCGCTGAACGAGCGGCCCGGCGCAGGCCAGCGGGGTCAGCCGTCGAAGCGGCAAGCCAAGACCGCGATCTCCTCCGTGTTCGAGAGCGATCCCGACAAGCATCCGGTGGCGGACGTGGATCCGCTCGAAGCAGCCGCCGGGCCGACTCCGGTCGAGGACGCCCCGATCCCCGAAATGACGGACCCGATTAGCGCCGGCGCATCGGATGCTGGCCTGGACTCGGAAAGCACAGCGACACCCGCGGCGCAATGGAACCGGGCCACCGATACGGTGAGCTTCAATTGGGCGGACATCGAGCGCACGGCTTCGCAGGACGGGCCCAACCAGGCCATGGCCAAGCTCCTGGTCGCGGCCCGTGCGGAGGGCGCCAACTCGCGCTGGCCTTTTTAGCGCTCGCGACATACGGCGCCGGCGTCGAAGCCGCCATCCATTCAGAACATCGGCGCCCCGCCCGTCACTGGAAGCAATGCCCCGGTCATGTAGCTGCCGGCGTCCGAGGCCAACAGCACGAACGCCCCGGCCAGTTCCGCCGGCTGTCCGGCGCGGCCCAGCGGCATGCTTTTGCCGAGCTGTTCCAACTCCTCGGGTTCCTTTGCGATGGGCTGGATCGGCGTCCAGATCGGGCCGGGCGCCACGCAGTTCACCCGGATGCCTTGCGGGGCGAGCAGGTTGGACAACGCTATGGTGAACGAGGCGATGGCGCCCTTCGTCGCGGAGTAGATCAGCATCGACTTAGTGCCCGTCTTGGCCTGCACGCTCGTGGTGTTGACGATGGAGGCGCCGGGCTTCATGTGCGGCGCCGCTGCCTGGGCCAAGTAGAACATCGCGAACACGTTGGTGCGGAACGAGGTGTCGATCTGCTCGGCGGTGACGTCCGCCAGCTCTTTGTTCACAGTCTGGTGGGCGGCGTTGTTGACCAGGATATCGAGCTGTCCGAGCTGCGCCACCGTCTGTTCGACCAGGGCATGGCAATGCGCCTCGCTTTGGATATCGCCGGGCAGCAGCAGCGCCCGTCGCCCGGCCTGCTCGATCCAGCGCGCCGTTTCCTCGGCGTCCGGCTGCTCCACCGGCAGGTATGAAATGGCGACGTCCGCCCCCTCGCGCGCAAAGGCGATGGCGACGGCCCGGCCAATGCCGGAATCACCGCCGGTAATCAGCGCCACGCGACCAATAAGCAGCCCCTTGCCGACATAGCTGTCTTCGCCATGGTCGGGCGCGGGAGTCATCTTGGACGTCAGCCCGGGTGCGGGCTGCTGCTGGTTGCCGGGAATCGGTTGAGAGGCGCGAGGATCAGGCGACATGGGTGAGGTCCTACGGTGAATGGGGCGGCCAGCGGCATAACGCGGCGGACGCCGGGCGGATTGGATTATCTGCGGTCATGTCGGGCGAGCGTTGGCGTGCGTTGGGGATCGTTATATACATCCGCGCAAGACGAAGCGGTTTCGGGCAGCGCCAAATGAGCGGCGATCCCCAATCATGATGTTAACGAGGAGCGACCAATGCTGCCAAAAACCCTGCGCGACGTGTCTGGCCTGGGCACACAACCGCCGGCGCTGCGCGATGCGGCGCTGGTGATGATCGATTGCCAGAATACCTACCGGGAGGGCGTCATGCAGCTCGCCGGCGTCGAGGCCGCCTTGGCCGAGGCACAGCGCATGCTCGGGCGCGCCCGGTCCGCCGGCGTGCCGGTGTTCCACATCCGGCATGACGCCGGCGCCGGCTCGCCCTACGACATCTCGCAGCGGATCGGCCAGATCAGCGACGAGGTCGCGCCGCGTGACAACGAGCCGGTGATCACCAAGCACTACCCCAACGCGTTCGTGCAGACCGATCTCGAGGAGCAGCTGCGGGCGGCGGGCGTGACCGATGTGATTTTGGCCGGGTTCATGACCCATATGTGCATCAACTCGACGGCGCGCGGCGCCTTCAACTTGGGCTTCCGGCCGACGGTCGTTGCCGCAGCCACTGCGACGCGCGACCTGCCGGATGCGGACGGAGGGGTGGTTCCGGCCTCGGCGCTGCAGGTCGCGAGCCTTGCGGGATTGCGCGATTTGTTCGCCGTCGTCGTGCGCAGGTCCGATGAGATCGTCGGTTAGCGCCGGGAGCGCGACGGTTCGCGATCGTGAAGGACCGGCGAGAGACCGCGCTCCCGATGCTGCGTTGGTCGCGCAAGATCGGCAGAGGAGCCCAGCATGATCAAAGTTACCGGATACGGCGCAAAGCACTCGTTTAGCCGTCTCAAGCCGTTCGAGTTCGAGCGGCAGGAGGCAGGCCCGAACGAGATCGAGATCGAGGTGCAGTATTGCGGCGTCTGCCACTCGGACATCCACCAGGTGAAGAACGAGTGGTCGAACACCGTCTATCCCTGCGTGCCCGGCCATGAGGTCGTCGGGCGCGTGACGAAGGCCGGGTCGGGCGTCACCCGGCATGCGGTCGGCGACCTCGTGGGTGTCGGCTGCATGATCGAGAGCTGCCGGCATTGCGAGCCGTGCCATACCGGCGACCAGAATTATTGCGAGGGGCCGAACAGCTGGCTCGCGACCTATAACGGCCCGATGGTGCCGGCGAAGATGTCGCCCAGCGGCGAGAATATGTACGGCCGCGACAACACCTTCGGCGGCTATTCGGGCGTGCTCGTCGTCAACGAGGACTTTGCGCTCAAGATCCCGTCGACGCTGAAGCCTGAGGTCGCGGCGCCGATCCTTTGCGCCGGCGTCACCACCTACTCGCCGATGAAGCACTGGGGCGTGAAGGCGGGCGACAAGGTCGGCATCATCGGCTTTGGCGGCCTGGGCGACATGGCCGCCAAGATCGCCAAAGCGATGGGCGCGGAGGTGACCGTCTTCACCCGGACCAAGGAAAAGCTCGAGGAGGCGGCGCGCCTGGGTGTCGCGGGGGTCCTGCAGACCGACGCCGATGCGATGAAGGCGCTGAAGTCGTCATTCGACTTCATGCTCTCCACCATCCCCGAAAAGCACGACCTCAACCCGTTCATCACCCTGTTGAAGCGCGACCGCACCATCGTCGTCGTCGGTGCGCTGGAGGCGATGGCGCCGGTGAACAATCAGCAAACGGCGTTCCACCGCACGAGCGTCGCGGGATCGCTGATCGGCAACCTCGCCGATACGCAGGAAGTGCTGGATTTCTGCGCCGAGCACGGCATCGGGCCGGATGTCCAGGTCATCGCCA
>CAXTJW010000053.1:0-15175 GCA_964244305.1 uncultured Acetobacteraceae bacterium | reverse complement strand
CTTCGCCGGGGGACCAGGTGCTGGTGCTGCCGCAGGAGGGCGACGCGGAGCATGGGGTGATTGCGGGGCGGGCCTGGAGCGCGCTGGCAGCGACGCCGGCTACGCCTGTGGGAGAGCTTTGGTTGACGCATCGCAGCGGGAGTTACTTGCGGCTTTTGAACGATGGGACGGTTTCGGTGCGGGGGGATCTGCATGTCGAGGGCGATGTTTTTGACCGGCTGGGGTCGCTGGACGGGCTGCGGCAGACATACAACCAGCACCGGCATGCTGATCCGCAAGGTGGAATTACTGCGTTGCCGGAGCCGAAAGACTTGAGCGGCGGCGGGAAGTAATGAGTTCGGGAGGGCGGCTTGGCCGCGTTCGGAGCACTGCACGGGAGTGCTGACCTCGCAGGTAATTTGTTATTTATATGCAATAGTATCCCGTTTTGACATGGCGTTCTCGGTCGATGAGGCCGAGCGCAGGGCGTGGATCGTCGTGTCGGGCGAGTTGGATGGACGCACGTGGGGTTTGGGGGCGAGGCGGAGGCCGGCTGCGACCTGCGAGCGCGGCGGGAAACCCTTTTATAGTAGGCTCTTACTAGACTCCGGCGTGGTGAGGTCGAGAGCCATGGACGGCCGTTAGTATCAAGTCAGACCGGACTTGCGGTCATACGAATGCGATGCCTCGCATTTTGCAACTACGGAAGTGGAGACTGGCTTTGTCCGACCTGCATCATGCGTGGGCTGGAGACCTGTCGGCTGGGCCAACGGGGGATTTCGTTACGGTATCAGGGCCGGCTTTGGGGACGCAGCGGGTGCTGCGGCGGCTGTTGACCAATCCTGGGGACTATATCTGGCAGCCAGGCTATGGGGCCGGGCTGGCGCGGTTCGTGGGGGAGCCGGTCGATGCGGCGGCGATCCGCGCGTTGATCCGGACGCAGATGCTGCTGGAGCCGGCGGTGGCGCGGGTGCCGGAGCCGGTCATCGATGTGCAGTCCGACCCGGGCGGCAGCTTGTCGGTGCAAATACGGTATGCCGACGCAGATACGGCGGAGGCCCGGACGCTTTCCATTGGGATAGGAGCGTAGGCCATGCAGCTTCCGTTGCAGGATTTTACGGCGTTGGTGCGGACGCAGGCGGCGGCAGTGCAGGGGGCGGCGCGGGAGCTGATCGACCTTTCGGTTGGTAGCGTGCTGCGGGCGGTGCTGGAGGCGAATGCCAGTGTTGGGCTGTGGGTGCAGTGGCTGGTTGTCGAGGTGCTGGCGACGACGCGGGCGGCGACCAGCGCGGGTTTGGACCTGGATAGCTGGGTGGCGGATTTTGGGCTGGCGCGGCTGCCGGGCATTCCGGCGGTGGGGTTGGCGACATTCAGCCGGGCTACGACGGGGCTGAGTTCGGTGGTGCCGGTTGGGGCGCTGGTGAAGACGGGGACCGGGACGGACGCGCTGACGTTTGCGGTGACGGCGGATGCGGGTAACCCGGCCTGGACGGGGGCAGGGTATTCGCTGCCGGGGGACCAGCTTGCGGTCGTGGCGCCGGTGGCGGCCTTGGCGGCGGGGCGGGTGGGCAATGTCCGGGCTGGGGAGATGCGGCTGCTGGCCAGCGCGATCCCGGGGGTGGACACGGTTACGAACGAGGCGGCGGCGGCGGGCGGGCTGGACGCGGAGGCGGATGCGGCGCTGCGGGTGCGATTTGGCGGGTTCATCGACAGCCGGACGCAGGCGACGGCGCAGGCGGTTGGGTTTGCGATCCAGGGGCTGCAGCAAGGGTTGTCGTTCGCCATTGCCGAGCGGGTGGATACGGCGGGTGCGATTCGGCCGGGGCATTTCACGGTGACGATCGACGATGGTTCGGGCGGTGCGACGCCGGCGCTGCTGGCGGCTGCGGGGGCGGCGATCGAGGCGGTGCGGCCGATCGGCAGCACGTTCAGCGTGCGGGCGCCGCTGGTGGTGCTGGTGGACGTGGCGCTGCAGGTTGCCGGGCCTGGTGCGGCTTTGGCAGCGGTGCGGGCGGCGGTGGGCGCGTATGTGGCGGCACTGCCGATTGGGGCTGGGCTGGTGATATCGCGGGTGATCCAGTTGGCGCATGACGCGGATCCGGGCGTGACGCGGGTTTCGAATGTGACGTTAGACGGCCTGGCCAGCGACTTGGTGCCGGCGAGCTACGGCGTCATTCGACTGGGATCGATGACGGTGACGGCATGACCGGCGATCAGGACGACATGTGGTCGCGGTTGCGGCTGACGCTGCCGAGCCGGTGGTTTGCCGATGCTGCGCCGGTGCTGGATGGGATGCTTGCGGGGCTCGGGGCGGCGTGGGCCGGGCTTTATGGGTTGCTCGGCCTGGTTCGGGTGCAATCGCGGCTGCTGACGGCGACGGCGGGATTCCTTGACTTGTCGGCGCAGGATTTTTTTGGCGGCCGGCTCGCGCGGCGGGCGGGCGAGGCGGACGATGGCTTTCGTGCGCGGATTGGGCGGGCGCTGCATCGGGGGCGGGCGACGCGGGCGGCTTTGCTGGCGGCGGCGCAGGACGAGGGCGTGGGGGCGATGCAGGTGTTCGAGCCGGCGCAGCCGCGGGACACGGGCGTTTACGGCGGACCGGGACTGGGTTGGGGGGTCGCGGGAGGCTGGGGATCGCTGGCGATGCCTTTGGAGTGCCTGGTGGTGGTGCAGCGAAGTGCCACGGCGGATGCGGTGGTGCAGGCGGCGTTGGCGGAGGCGCTGCCTGCAGGGGGTGTGGCGTGGGTGCGGCTCGTCGGTTAGGGCGATCCGAGCCAGGCTTTGCAGCCCTCAATCCGCGGGCAGTGGCTAATCAATTTAGTTGGAGAGTGTCTGATGGATCGACAGATCGTCTATCCCGGCTCCATTCCGCTCGACACCGACCTGCTGCAGATTCAGCGGAACGCGATGACGGCGGTCGGTTTGCTGGCGCGGTGCGTGCTGGGGCCGGCAACGGCGGCGGACGGGCTGGCTTGCCGACCGGCGGCGGGGGGTTACGGGGTTATTGTGGGGCCGGGAAGCCTTTTTTCGCTGTTTGTGACGGATACTCAGCCATTTGGGTCGTTGGCCGCGAATGCCACGCCGCTGATGAAGATCGGGTTCAATGCGGCTGATACGGCGTTGCTGATCCATGGACCGGCGGATGGCGACCATGCGCTGTGCTGGCTGATCCAGGCGGCCATTTCGGAGTATGATTCGGGTCCGTTGGCGTTGCCGTATTACAATGCGGCCAATCCGGCGGTGGCGTGGAGCGGACCGCTCAATAACGGAGCGGCGCAGAATACGCAGCGGTTGGTGCGGGTTGCGCTGGCGGCAAAGCCGGGCGTTCCGCAGATTGTTGGCGGACGGTCTCCGCCGCAGGCCGACGTTGGGTGGATCGGGCTGTATTCGGTGATGACGTATTTCGGCCAGTCGACCCAGGCGGTTGACATTGCGGTTTCGCCGGGCGGTCCGTTCGTTCCTTTCAAGCTGCCGGCTCTATTTCCAGGCTTCAGCCGGCAAGAGGTGTTTTCGCAGAATACGATCTGGGTTGCGCCACCGGATGTACGGTTGGCGAAGGTGCGGCTGGTTGGCGCGGGCGGTGGCGGCGGTGGCGGGGATTCTGACTATACCGGCGGCGGCGGCGGCGCGGGCGGCTATGCCGAGGCGATCGTGCCGGTTGTGCCTGGCGGGGTCGTGACGGTGACGGTCGGCGTCGGCGGCGTCGGCGCGGCGCCGCGCTACAATGGGGTTGTCGGCGGCTCGACCTCGTTTGGTGGCTTGGTTGCAGCCTCGGGCGGGTTTGGCGGGCAATCGGGTAATCCGGACAGCGCGGGCGGCGATGGTGGACATGGAACGGTTGGAAGCGTGCTGCAGGCGGGGGGGCCCGGCGGGGATGGCCCGCTGGCGGCGTCGCTGCCAGGCGGCGCGGGCGGAGCGAGCGCGTTTGGCGGCGGCGGGCGCAGTGCGTATCTCGGCGGGACGCCGGCACAGGGGCAAGCGGCGGGATCGGGCGCTGCGGGCGGGTATGGGCCGAGCACGCCTGGGGGGATGGGTGCGAGCGGGCTAGTGATCGTCGAGTATTAGCGATGCTGGATTAAGTAGATCGGTTGTATGGGCCGATCTGGGCGAACCTACTCGGCGAGGAAAAGCGCTGCACCGTTTACCTCAATTGGAGAACAAAATGGCAACGAATGCGCCTCACCTCTATAAGCCTAGCTCTTCGCGGGTGCTGGTGCTGGATGGGTTTGTGCCGGGTCCACGCGGCGTGCTGGCGGTGGCGCCGAAGCTGCTGGCCTGGCCGGCGAAGGACCCGGCTGACGTACTCGACTATCAGTTCGATATCGCTCCGGCATTGAGCGGCAACGATGGCGACGCGGTCTCGACATTGGATGTGACGATCAGCCCGGCAAATCCAGGCGATCTGTCGTTGGCGTCGGCGGCGGCCGATGGAGCGCGGGCGGTGCTGTGGCTCGCTGGCGGGCAGGCTGGGACGATCTACAGCGTAACGCTCACGATCGGGACGCAGGCTGGGCGGACCCTGTCGCGGTCGGTGCTGTTGCCGGTGCTGGCATTGACGTCGACGCCGCTGGCTTCGGGGGCGCTGGAGACGGAGACGGGATCCGAGCTTGTGGACGAGTTCGGCAATCCGTTGCTGTTGGGGAGTTAGGATCATGCCGACGATCAAGGACCTGCCGCTTGCCCTGGCGGCGGCTGATGGCGACCTGCTGCCGATCAGCCAAGGGGGGTTCGCGCGGCGGGTGACGCGGGCGCAGCTTCTGGCAGGGATGCAGCCGACGCTCGCGTTGCAGGCGGGTGTGTTGTTGGGACGGAGCAGCCCGGGGGTCGGGGGCGCGGAGCGGATCGGCATCGGCGCCAACCTGCGCCTGGCGGACGGGACGTTATCGGCCACGACGCCGTTCAGCGTGGCGGCGCTGCCGGGTGGGGTCGCGCCGGCGGCTGGGGATTTGGTGGGCGTTTCGCAGGGTGGGCGGGATGCGGCGGTTTCATATGGCGCGTTCCTGGCCGGGCTGGGCAGCGTGCCTGGGATCGACCTGTCGGGGCAGCTCGTGCAAGCGCCGGGCGGCTTTGCGCGGAGGCTGGCGGATTGGGCCGCGGATGCGATGCCGGCCGAGGCGTTCGGCGCGGTGGGCGACGGCGTCGCGGACGATACGGCGGCATTGGATCGGGCGGTTGCGAGCGGGCGGCCGGTGCGGTTGGGTCCGCGGACCTATACGACACGCGGGCAGTGGACAATTGGAAGCGCGGCGACGCTGATCGGCGTGCCTGGGCGCACGGTACTGCGACGGTTGGCGACCGATGGCACGCAGGCTACGGGAGCGTTCATCAGCATTGGCGGCGCGGCGTTCACGGCGCTGGGCGTGGCGTTTGATGCCGGGCAGGTGCCGGGGGATAGCTGGGGCGTGCTGGTGCTGCCGGCGTGCGGGCAAACGCTGTTTGATAGCTGCGTGTTCCAAGGTGCGCTGGGGGCGAGCCTTGGCAGTGGATTGGTGATCCAGGCGCGGGACGGGGTTGCGGGGTCGCCGAGCCGGCACCGCGTGTTGGGATGCGAGGCGCGGGACAACCAGGTGCACGGGATTTGGATACAGGCGGCTTCGGGCGCGCTGGTCGAGGACTGTTTGGCGCATGGCAATGGCGGGTATGGCATTTGCCTGGATTTCAACGACACGGCGTTTCAGCAGGTGGTCCGGCATGGGCGCGTGCTGGGCTGCGAGGCCTGGGGCAACGGGCGCGGCATTTCGATTGGCAACTTCAACGAGACCAATGCCGAGCCGCCGCGGTGGGGCAATGCGCATCCGGATGCGATCGGCATGACGGTGGCGGGCAATGCCTGCCACGACAACACGTCGTATGGCATTGCGGTGGCTGGGCTGGCGCTGCAGGTGGTGGGCAACGAGGTTTCGGCCAACGGCAGCGGCATCCTGGCCAATGCCATGCAATCGCGGATCGTGGGAAACGTGGTTTCCGGGCCGGGCTATTTTGGGATCGACGCTGGCGGCTGCGTCGACTGCGATGTCTCCGGCAATTTGGTGCAGGGTTTTTCGGTTGGCATCAATCCCGGAGGCAGCAACGGGGTGCGGGTAGCGGATAATCAGCTGCTGAGCAATGGCTGGGGCATCACGGCCTATAATGTCGAGACCGATGGTCATGGGCAGAACTTCGGCATTGCTTGCCGAGGGCTGACGATCGAGGGCAACCGAATTGCATTGAGGGACGGGTCGGGCGGCGGCGTCTACCTGCTCGATGCGCCGCAGGGCGTGGTGGTGGCGCGGAACGCATTTTTTGGCGGCGATGGCTGCAGCCCGTCGCAGGCGTTATGGGCGCATACGGACAGTATCGCGATACGGGACAATAGTTGGAACAACCAGGCCCGGATGATCTGTAATCCGATCAATACTGGTGCCCTGCAGCAAATCCAGCTTCCGGACATGCTGGACGAGGCGATGGTGACCTCGGCTGGGCAAGGGGTGCAGAGCGTCGTGGGCGCACATCAGGCCACGGTGGCCGGACAAATCGGGTTCGTGCGCATGATTGCGGGCGGGAGCGGCTATACGCAGGCGAGCGTGGTAATTGCCAACGTGCCGTCTGGGTCCGGCAGCGGAGCGCAGGCGATTGCGTATGTGCGGGATGGGGCGGTGCTGGGCATCAGCCTTATTGGCGGCGGCAGCGGATATGCGGCGGGCGCTACGGTGGTGATCACCGGGGACGGCCAGGGTGCTGCGGCGGCGGCGACGGTTGGACTGCCTGTGGCGGAGGAGCGGCGGGTGCGGCTCCATTGCAACTGTGCCGTGCGGTTCAAGCGGGTGGGCAGCCTGCCGTTTCAAGACAACTGGACCGGGACGGATATCCTGGTTCCAGCGGCGACGGCGATCGACTGGGTGGGAACTTGGGGCGGCTGGCAGGCTGTTGCCTTCGCACCGGCTGATTACTTGGCGCCGGCCGGGGACGGCAGCCTGGTGCTGCGTACGGCGGCGGGTGATTTGACGCTACGGCCGTCTGGGGCGGGCCGGGTTCGGGTGGGGTCGGATGCGGAGCCTTGGGGATTTGTAAGCGCACTCGGCCGCGGCAGTCCGGAGGGTGTCGTTGTTGCGCCGGCCGGGTCCGATTACCGGAACCTTGATGGCGGCGTGGGGTCGACATTTTGGCTGAAGCGGATAGGAGCGGACGCTACGGGCTGGTCAGCGCTGGGATAGGCCAGTGAAAGCATCGGTATGTAACGTGATAGTGGATCGGGGATAAAGATGCCGACGATCAAGCAACTTCCACTGGCGACGCAAATAGCGGCGGCCGACAAGGTGCCGTTGAGCCAGGGCAATTTTACCCATAGCACCACCGTGGGGCTGCTGCTGGCGGGCACGCAGCCGTCGATCACGCTGGCGCCTGGGGCGCTGCTAGGGCGGGTGTCGCCGAATGTCGGCGGGCCGGAGCCGGTGGCGATCGGCGTGGGGCTTGGTGTGTCGGCAGGCGGGCTGGCGGCGACGGGGGCGGACCACGTTGCGTTTCCGAGCGCGCCAGCGCTGTCGGCGGGGGACGAGGTTGTGCTCAACAGCGGGCTGGCGCCGCGACGGATGCCGGCGACGGCGTTGCGAGCGCTATTTTCCGCTGGGGTGGGAGTGCAGATCGATGCGGCGGGGGTGATCTCGGCGCCGTCGAACGGCGGGCTTGGCATGCCGGGGATCCAGGGCAACACCGGCGCTGCAGGAGCGCAGGGCGCCACGGGAGCGCAAGGCCCGAAGGGGGACGCGGGCGCGGCGGCTTCGGCGATAACAGATGCGTCGGCGCTGCCGGTGATTGCCCGCGGCACGGTCACGGCCCGCAGCCTGGGTGCGCGTGCGGCGGACCGATTGAATGCGCAGGACTTCGGGGCGGCGCTGGATGATACGACGGACGACACGGCTGCGCTTATTGCCGCGCGGGGCGCTGCGGGGACTCGGCCCGTGACCTTGCCGCTGGGCGTCGCGCGGGTGACGGTCGCGACCGAGGGCCTGAGCGGGCGCATGGACGGCGATGGCCAAGTCCGGACGGCAGACGGGCATAAGCGCGCGCCACGGTTCAGCCTGCGGTCGACGGAGCCGACGAGCTATGGCAACCAAGGCGACATCGTCCAGGCGTTCGATGGCGACCTGAGCACGGTGCATTTGGCGATCGAGCACCGGATCGAGGGCGACGCTACGCTCACGAAGCCCGCGACCGACTATGTCATGCACCACGAGAACAGCGCGATCAGCCTATCGATGCTGAACCAGAGCGGCTGGAACCAGGCGACCGACGACCAGACGGGCGGGCGGACGGGAGTTTCGGCGGTCAACAGCAGCATCGGCAACACGGGCCAGGGCGACGTTTATTTCCTGCATGTCGGCGGCTTCGTTTCGGGCACCAAGCCTGGCAGCACGCATTTCCTCGCGAACCCGGCGGTGCTGGCTTTCTCCGGCGGCTTCTTCTCGTTCTCGGACGGCACGTACCAGGAAGTGGACGAGTTCAGCCATGACGATGGCGGGTTTGGCGCGGTCGGGTCGGACATCGCGGTCAGCAGCACGGTGCGCAATTTCAACCGCTCGAACGATACTGGGGCCAAGGGTGCATGGTGGCTGGCGTTCCGGCTGCAATCCGCCGGCACGAAGGCGGTGGATGTTGCGCTGCAGCCGACCGGCAAATGGAACAATGTGATCGACACGACGGCAGTGACGGCCGGTCCGTCCAAAGCGGTTTGGACGCAGGCGGCGGGACAGCGGACGTATCTGAACGCGAGCGCTTTTCCGGACGGCTTCTCCAATCCGGCGAAGGTCTCGTTCGGCACGACCTACACGCACTATAATCCGGCGACGGCGGCGTATGAGGTCGTGGTTGGCGGCACGACGGCGCTGTCGGTGAGTCCTGGCGGCGTGCTGGGGATCACGCCGGCTGCGGGCAGCAACGATGCGACTTTGGCGACGACGGCGTTCGTGGTCGCGCGTGTTGGCAGCGGTGTGGGTGCGGCGGGGCCGGCTGGTGCGATCGGGGCGACGGGTGCGCAGGGCCCGGCTGGCGCGGCGGGAATGACCGGGGCCACGGGTGCGGCTGGCCAGGGTTTTAATGCCCGCGGCGCCTGGGCTGCAACGACCGCCTACGCGCCGAACGATATTGTGACCTATGGCGGGCAGACCTATCAGGCGTCGACCGCATTTACCAGCGGGCCCGTTTTCAATCCGGCGACCTGGAACCTTTGGGCGGCGGCGGGCGCGATTGGTCCGGCTGGGCCGGCTGGCTCGCAGCAGACCACGGCTGCCACCAGCTCGGCAATCGGCTCCGTGAAGCCGGACGGGGCCACGTTGACGGTTGCGGGCGATGGCACGCTGTCGGTTAACCTGGTTCCGGTCGCGAGCGGCGGGACGGGCGCGCTGACGGCCGTCGCGGCGCGCTCGAACCTGGGCCTGGGCACGGCGGCGGTGCTGAACGCCGGCAATACGGCCGGCACGCTTGCGGATGGCGGAATTGTCGCGGGGCATACGGCGGCGATCGCGGCGCGGCTGGCGGTGGCGAGCAACCTGTCGGATGTGGCCTCGCCCGGCCTCGCCCGGGTGAACGTCAACAGGGGAGTGGTCACGCTCACATCGGCCGCCGCGATCGCCACCGATTGTTCGACGGGCAACTTGTTCACGCTGACGCTCGGGGTGAGCGCTACGCTGTCGAACCCGGCCAATATCGCTGCGGGCGCGTCCTATGCATGGCGGATCATGCAGGACGGTTCCGGCTCCCGCACGCTGGCGTTCGGCGCGGCGTTCAGGTGGCCAGGCGGGAGCGCGGGCGTGCTGTCGACGGCAGCGGGCGCGGTCGATGTGCTGGCGGCGGTGTCGTTCGACGGCACGACGCTGGACGCCGTGCTGACCAGGGCGTTCGCCTGATGCTGCTCGTTCCAATCGGATTGATGGTCTCGGCGCCGGTGGTTGCCGCGGGATTGTTGCTCGACAGCATCGCCGCGACTGTTGTTGGAGCCTATGGTTTGCGGAAACTGCGCGCGAGCTATGCCGGGGCCGCGGCGCGGGTGCGGCGATCGTCCGACGGCACGGAACAGGATATCGGATTCGCAGCGAGTTCCGATGGAACTGCGCAGGGGAGCACCCTTGATGTCGGGGCGCTGCTGGCGTTCTGCGGCGCCGGGTCTGGCTTTGTGTCGAAGTGGTATGACCAGAGCGGCGCCCGGCAGGATGTGGCGCAGACGGCGGCATCGCATCAGCCGCAGATCGTCGCGTCGGGTTCCGTCGCCAGCTTAGGCAACGCCACAGCCCGGCCGACGGCGCTGTTCGGTTCGGCATCGCAGCAGTCGCTGGCACTCGACAGCTTCGCGCTGGGCGGCACGGCCTATGCGATGGCGTGTGTCGCGTCCAAGCAAACGCAGAGCAATATCTATCCGCGCATGCTGAGTTTCACCGCGCCGGGTACCAACGATTACAGCTCCAACACAAGCGTAATTTTTGCCTATCACAATAGCGGGACGATACGCGGCTACCAGAACGGGCTTAAATCCAGTATCGCGTTGGGAGCAAGCCCTTTTCAACTGGCCTCCATTTGGGACGGTGCCAATAACACGATGGTGCTGGACGGCGTGGCTGCGCCGCCGTCTCAAGCCGCCGGCGCGCTTGCGGCAACTGGGCTGCTCGGCGTCGGCACTGGCGCCGGCGAGCCTTGGGAGGGCGCTATCGCCGAGGTCATCATCATCTCGGGCGTGCTGCCGGCGGCCGACCAGGCGATGATCCGCGCGAGCCAACAAGCCTATTACGGAACGCCCTGACGCCGCCGCCATCTTTGCAGCGCGCGCGAGCGACAGCTTGCCAGGGTATGCTGCTGCTTCTGACCACAGGATGAAAGATGTCCCATGATCAAACGATCGAGTGCACGCGCGTGCCGGCGCTGGCCATGAGCGGGTCGCAGGTTCCCGAGTCTTCGGTGCGGATCACTGCGAGCCCGACGCTGAACTATGCGTTCATTGCGACGCTCGTCGGCGCCTGCGGGATAGGCGTTTGGTTTTTCGCGACGCAGTCCGAGACGAACCACAACCAGGCCGAACGTCAGATACAATACGAAATCCGGGCCAATGCCCGCATGGACTCGATTGAGAAGCGGGAGGATATCCGGACCACCAACATGAATGAAATTCGTGACCGCCTGATTGGGTTGGAATCGACCAGCAAGTATATCGCCGCCAACCTAGGTAAACGATGATGTCTAGGATCCGGCTGCAAGTCTTCGCGCAGCCTCGGCTGCAAGTCTTCGCGCAGCTCCAGGCGTTGCTTGCGCTGCTCCTCGCGGTGTTGGCGGCAGGATGCACGCTGTCTTCGTCCACAGGCGACAAGCTGCCGTCCGGGCCGCCGATCGTGCTGAGCCCCATGACTGTTCCGCAGCGCCATGCCGCGCCGACAGTCGGGACGGACAGTCCGGCCGCGGTGATCCGCGACAATGCAGCGTTGCGGGATCAGGCGACGAAATACGTGGCGAGCCCGCGGAGCAAACCGGCGGTCGTTGATCGGCTGACTACGCTCACGCTGCAAGCCACGCAGGCGACACAGCGACTGCAGGCCGGGCGCACGCGACGCGGCTTCCGGGCAACGGACGTGGCTGCAGCGCGCGTGGCGGCGGATGCGCTGGCGGCCTATTTGCAAACCCAGGCGGCGCCATGACCAGCCCTATTGCCATTGGCCCGGTGCTGAACAGGGTGGGATTCGCCGTCACTGGCATCGAAACCCGGCTGACCCTGGAGATGACGTTGCCGCAGGCGGAGCTCGTGCTCGCGCGTCTTGTATTGGCGGTGGCGGTGGCGCGCGCGTGGCGGCCGGCAGTTGGCGTGGCAGATTTGCTTTAGGCAGTGCTCGGCGTCGGGACGAATCGCTGCAGCTTTAGTTCGAGGAACATCGCGATGACAGCATTCGACCAGGCATTTCGCATCGTGGTCGGGGAGGAAGGCGGGCTGTCCATCAATCCGGCCGATCCCGGCAACTGGACTGGCGGAGCCTGCGGGCGCGGCGCTTGCCTCGGAACGCGCTACGGTATTTCGGCGGCGGCCTATCCGGACCTGACGATCGCGGCGCTGACGCTCGATGCGGCGCGGGCGATCTATCGGCGGGATTATTGGGATCGGGTGGAGGGCGATGATCTGCCGCCGCCACTGGCGCTGCTGGTATTCGACGCCGCGGTGAACAACGGCGTGGGCCGTGCGGTGCGTTGGCTGCAGGCGGCAGCGGGCGTCACGCCGGACGGGGTGTTGGGACCGCGCACATTGGCCGCAGTCGGTGCGAAGACCGGACAAGGAGCGGCGCTGCTGGCGGAGTTCCAGGCGCAGCGTCTGATGTTCATGGCGGCATTGCCGACCTGGCGGAGTTTCGGGCTTGGCTGGGCGCGGCGTCTATGCCGGCTGCCGTACGCTGCCGTTGGTATGTCGGGCGGATCCAACGAGGCCTGAAGGATTACGTGCATTGGCTTGCGGTCTTCGCTGCTTTCGCAGCGGCATGAAATGGAGAGTTGGATGGACCTGTCTCAGGTGGCGGCGGATGCGCTGAAGGGTGCGGCTGCGGGCTCGATCGTGCCAGGTGTGGGCACGGCGCTCGGTGCGGCAGGAGGCATTGCGCTGGATCTGGCGCCCGAAATCGGCCGGTGGCTGTTTGGCCCGACCGCCGTGCCGGTGACCTTGGCGGTGCAGCAGGCGATCCATGCCGTGACGGGTGCGGACGAGCCTGCTGCTCAAGCCGCGGCGCTGGCCGACCCCGAGCTCGCGGGCCAACTTCGAGTGCAGCTCGCCGGGATCGCCGCCACACAGGCCGCTGCCACGGAGAGTGCGGCCGAGGCCCGGCTCTCGGCGCAACTGGCGGACGTCGCCAACGCGCGGGCGACGACCCTTCAGCTCGCGCAGGCCGGCAGCACCATGGCGTGGGGAGCGCCGGTGACCAGCGTGGTCGTGCTGGTTACCTTCGGAAGCGTGGTGTCGCTTGTGCTCCTTCATGAGGTTCCGACCGGGTCAGGGCCGGTTTTGAACGTACTGTTGGGCACTTTGGCGGCAATGGCGACGAACGTGGTCGGCTACTGGGTCGGCAGCAGCGCCGGCTCGGCCCGCAAGGATGACCGGCTGGCGCGGCAGGCGCAGGGGTGAGCGGCTAATCAACCGCCAACCGCACTCACTCCCCAGCCACCAGCATCGGCTCGCCGTCGACCCGCCGGGTGACCTGCCACAGATATTTCCGGGCCTCCGCCGGCGATTGCGCCGGGCCGAGCAGGGCGCCTTGCACCTGACTGCACCCCAAATGCGTCAGGATGTCCAGCTGCGCCTGGGTTTCGACGCCTTCGGCCACCATGTCGAGCTGTGCTTCCGACGCCATTTGCAGGATCGCGCGGACGCTCGTCATCGCGGCCGCGTCGGTCAGCATCGACGTGATGAAGGAGGGGCTGATCTTGATCTGCTGGAAAGCGAAATCCCGCAAGGAGTTCAGCGAAGCATCTGCCTGGCTGAAATCGTCGAGCACGAGACGGACCCCGAGCGTCCGCAGCGACAGCATCGTCGACAGCACCTGTTGCGAGTGCTCGAGCAATGCGGTTGCGGCAACTTCGAGATCAAGCCGACCGGGCGCGAGGCCCGAGCTATGCAGCGTTTCGATGACCTGGTGCTCGAGGTCGTCGCGGCAGAACTGCGCCGGGAACAGGTTGATTGCGAGCCGCACCGGCATTGCCCAGGTTGCCGCCTCCGTGCACGCGGTATGCATCACCCAGCGCCCAAGCTTTTGGATCAGGCCAGATCGTTCGCAAATTGGGATGAAGAAGGACGGCGGCCTCAGGCCGAGAACCGGGTGCCGCCAGTGAACGATCGCTTCGAACGCCAGCGGCATATTGCTGCTCGTATCGAAGATGGGCTGATATGTCAGCTCGAACTGGTCGCGTTCCAGCGCCAACTCCAGGTCATCCTGCAACAGCCGTGCGGTGTCGAGCGCCACCCGCGGCTCCTCGCGCGCGATCGCGCCGCGCCCGGACGACTTTGCCCGGTGAAGCGCGCTGTCGGCTCGGCGCAACAGCTCGTCCGCCGTAGTTCCGTCCTCTGGAAACAGAGCTATGCCGATCGAAACGTCGACCCAGTGGGTCTCGCCATTCAGGACATACGGCTCACGGATCATATTCGCCAGGCGCTGGGCCGACCGCCCGGCCTGCTCGACCGATGACACGCCGGGAAAGACCACCGCGAACTCATTGCCGCCCATACGGCCGATCGCGTCCCCCTCGCGCATCGACGCCTGCATCCGCGCGGCCATCTCGACGAGCAAGGGCTCACCTATGGTCTGGCCGCGCGCCTCGTTCACCTGGTTGAAGCGGTCCAGATCGAGGTAGAGCACGGCAAGGCCGCTTGTCGTTTGCCGCGCGCGCGCGATCGACCTCTCGAGCCGTTCCAGGATAGCCGCGCGGTTGGAAAGCTGCAGCAGGTCGTCTGGAAGCGCGAAATGCGCGATGCGCTGCTCGACGGGGCTCCTTGGCTCTGTGACCGGCGTGAGCGGCTCTGGCGCTTGGGCCACCGCCGGGTTGTCCGACCATTGCGCCGTCAGGCTGGCCGCACGTGGCTGGGCCGCCCGCCAACGGGGAAGCAACCGTTGGATCCAGCGTTCGACATTCCCGCTTTTTGCTCCAGCCATACTGCCCTGCCTGCCAAAAGCCTGTTATCGATGGTTTTCTGCAGACCAAAAACGCAGCCTGCATCGAGTAGCCAGTTTCTCTAACGATCTGACTTTAACGCCGTGGAGCAGGCATTGGCATCAGACTGCTAGGCCGGTCGCCGTTCCGACAACCAGCCCCGCAAAAGATGGCTTAGTCGGACAATAGCGAGAAGTCCCGTTATATTTGGTTTGCTATCAGAATGATATGGGCTTGAGGCGGCACGAGCACAGGAGCTGGCCCAGTAACCGCGAAGCTGTGTATTTTGGCCACCTGCAAGAAAAGTCAGTTCCATCAATGGTTTGCACGCTGCCGCGCTTCGGGCACCCACCACGTCTTTTGACACTTCGCCGCCCGGCACGTTTGGCGCGTGATGCCGCGGAGCCTGATCCTGCTGGAGATCGGGACCGGCACTCTTAACAAATCGGGGTCTGGGGAGCAACGGAACGTAAAACCTATGTAAGGCTTGGCTAGGTGTGACCTATGGGTGGAACGAGCGCAGAGCTTCAATTCCGCATTGTAAACGATCACTGTTTGT
>CAXTJW010000052.1:0-15283 GCA_964244305.1 uncultured Acetobacteraceae bacterium | reverse complement strand
CAACGCCCGACATCTTCAAAATAAACCCACGTCACCTCATCCCGGGACCAAACACAGCCGATATCCTGGACTGAACGGAAAATATCGTGACGAGACTTGGCTGGCCTATCTGCGGTCCGCCGTCAAGAACCCTTGCCCACTGGGGGAGAGGACAGGGTGAAGGTGGCCAGCTAGCAAAAGAACAGGTGGCCCTCGCGTGCTTGGCGAGCCCACGGCTGCCCCACACGACCGGGCAGGGCAGCCAGCCTATTCAGGGCGTCAGGTTCTGTTTTCCGAGCCACTCCGCGATACGTTGCGCGATCACGTCGGAATTCTTGTCCATCATCATCATGTGCGTGTTTCCGATGAGGCCGGCCTTCGGCAACTCCAGCCATTCGACATGCCCGCCTGCGCCATTGACGGCGTCACGCCAAGCCGCGTTCGCCTTGAGCGGCGCGGCCCAGAATGGCACGCGATCGAGGTTGTCGCCCCATACCACCAGCTGCGGAACCCTCGTCACCTTGGACAGGTCGAGCCCGTCGAGGTTCGGCGTGCCAGATGGCTCGAGCAGGACGAGGGCCTTGACGAGATCCGGGTTGTGCAGCGCCGCCGTGTAGCCGAAATTGCCGCCCTGGCTGTGGACGACGATCACGCACGGACAGATCTTGCGGACCAGCTCGTCGTAGGCGGCCTGCGTTGCAGCATCGTTCGTTCCCCAGCGCGGCACTGCCTGTTTGGTGAACTGGTCGTACGCCTCGATCGGGAATTGCGTTCCCTCGAAGCTTTTTCGGCTCGCCGGGTCGGCCGACCAGCCGTCACTCGGTCCGATGCGAAACAGGTTCCAGCCTTCCTTCTTGGTGCGGAAGATCGGCGGCGAGGTATAGACCTCGGGGTAACGGGACCACGAGGCGCGTCCACGCTCGACCGCGTCGGACACGTAGGTGTCGTAGCCGGCCTGCAGGAAGAACTGCTGCCAGCCCGGCTTGCCGTCGGGCTTGGTCTCCCAGGTCACACCGGTCAGGCCGCCGCCGT
This sequence comes from uncultured Acetobacteraceae bacterium, assembly GCA_964244305.1. Lineage (GTDB taxonomy): Bacteria > Pseudomonadota > Alphaproteobacteria > Acetobacterales > Acetobacteraceae > CAHJXG01. The sequence continues at coordinate 14,272 of CAXTJW010000052.1, read as the reverse complement.
GCCACATCAGGAGCGGCAGCGGCGATCGTGGATTGGCGAGCTTGACGTACTGCACATACATCTGGCCGGTCTCGAACTCGCCATTCGTCTCGATCTTCGTCGCCGGCTGCCCGGCGCTGAAGATGATCTCGGTCGGAGGCAAGCCTTGCAGCACGACCTGGTGGCCCCCGGTGTGGAAGCTGCCGACTTCCCGGACCGTATAGTCCGCCCGGGCCGCCGTGACCTGAGCCACGGAGAGGGCAGCTGCCATTGCGGCGAATACAAGTTTCATATTCCGTCCCTTCACTTCACCCGGCCGTTACGGCCGCGGTCATTCACGAGCTCTTCGGCTCAATCCATACTCGGGCGCTTCACCGCCCAAGTGTTCCGATAGGCTCCCGCGCCTGAGCTGCATGGGAAGCCTCAGGCAACAGCCGGCTGCCGATCGCCTTCTGCGGAGAACCCGAACAGGCGGGCGGGCGCCTCCTCCAGGCTGACCCGCCGATCTTCAGCGGACGGAAGCCATGTCGCGAGAGCCTTCATCGTGTCGTGCGTGCGCGTGGCGCCTTCGAATCGCGTATGCGGCCAATCCGATCCGACCACCAGCCGTGCTGGCGAGAACGCCTTCAGCAGCGTGGGCGCGAGCACGTCAGCCAAGGCCAGTCCCCGAGCGCCCAGCCGATAGGGCGCCGAAAGCTTGAGCCACAGCCGCGGCTCGCGGGAGGCGAGATCCACAAGCCAGCGCCAGCCCGGATCCTCGGCACCGTCCCGTGGATCGGGAAGCCCAAAATGATCCACCACCACGGCTGGCAGGGCGGTATCGAGCAGCATCGGCAGCACGTCCGGCAAGCGCCCCGCGTCGCACTGCACTTCGACATGAAGGTCGCGCTTTGCCGCCTGATCGAGCAGGCTTCGCCATGCTGTGACGTTGGCCGCAGGAACCTTCGTGCCGACCAGGTTCCACCTGAGCGCGACGACGCCGGCGGTCGCGAGCAAGTCAAGCTCGGCGCGCGTCACCTCCGGATCAATCACCGCGACGCCACGCAGGCGCTCAGGTGCGCGCCGCAACGCGGCAAGAAGGTAGGTGTTGTCCGTTCCAAGAAAGCTGGGCTGAACCAGCACGCCGCGCGCAAACCCATGAGCGTCGAGATGCGCCAGGTAGGCGTCGAGCGGCGCGTCATAATCCGGCTTGTAGCGAGCGCCCGCCACCAACGGGAGCCCGCGCTCGAAAACATGGGCATGAGCGTCAATCCAGCTGCTCAATGCGAAGTCCCGGCGATCGCGTGCAGGTCGTCACCCGCTGCGGCCATTGGGCTGTGGCGGGCGTCGAGCGCCACGGCCTTCGTCTCCGGCAGCATCATGACAGCGAGCACAACGAGGCCGTAGCCGAATGCGGCATCGATCCCGATCGCGGCGCCGAGCGGCATGCGTTCGCTGAGGTGACCGACCAGGAACGGAAACGCCGCCGACACGATCCGTCCGGCGTTGTAGCAGAACCCGACGCCTGTTCCTCGCACCCCGCCCGGATACAATTCCGAGAACAGCGCGCCCATGCTGGCCGGGATGCCGGCTGCGAAGAAGCCGAGCGGGAAGCCGAGCACGAGCATTGCGCCGTCGCTGAAGGGTATGAAGACGTAGGTGAGGACGACCACCACGCAGGCGGCGGCGAACAGGCCAACCGTCAGTCGCCGGCCGAGCCGATCGAGCAGCGACGCAGCCGCCAAGCAGCCGCAGAAGAAAGCCAGGATGATGACCGCCAGATAACCGCTCGTGCCCAGCGTCGAAAGGCCACGTTCCGACTTGAGGTAGGTCGGAAGCCATGTCGTGACGGCGTAGTAGCCGCCATGCGCGCCCGTTCCCAACAGCAGGCCGACGAGCGTGACCCGCAGGTTCTCGGGACGGAAAACCCCGAAGACGGTGGTCACCAGCGACGGCCGATTGGCTTGGCGCGCCGGTGACACGTCCGGTTCGGGCACGTTCCGGCGTACGTAGATCATCAGCAAAGCCGGAATGAGCCCGGCCGCGAACAATACCCGCCAAGCGATGCCCTCCGGCAAGAATGAAAACGCAGCGCTGAACAGAAGCACCGCCGCGCCCCACCCGACCGCCCAGGCGCTCTGGACGCTGGCCAGTGCGCGTCCACGGTTCTCGGGCCGGATCGCCTCGCTCATCAGGGCGACGCCGGCGGCCCACTCGCCGCCGAAGCCCAACCCCTGCAGGACCTTGAGGGTGAGGAGCTGCCCGTAATCCTGCGCGAAGGCGGACAGGAACGTGGCGCCCGCAAACCATGCGATCATGATCTGGAGCGCCCGCACCCGTCCGATCCGGTCGGAGATGGCACCGCCGGCCCAGCCGCCGATCGCGGAGGCGACCAAAGTCAGGCTCGATATCAGGCCCGCATCGGCCTTGCTGATGTGCCAAAGGCCAATCAGCGCCGGGATCGCCAGCGAGAACATCTGGACATCGAGCGCGTCGAGCGCCCAGCCGCCGAAGCAGGCCCAGAACGTCGTCCGCTCGGTCCGGCTTCCAGATCGATACCATGCAAACACGTCACGTCTCCTGGTTTAGACCGCCTCTTGCACGGGGCGGCTTTGGTGATCGGCGGCGCGCTTCAGCGAATTTCCACGCGGTAGCGGAAGCGGTCGGCCGGGCCATGCGAGCGCCGCCACTCGATCGGGTGCCGGTCATAGCCGCGTGCGATCCGCTCGATCACCACGACCGGTGAGCCCGCAGGCAGATCGAGAGCGGCTGCGTGCGCGGGGGTGGCGGTCTCGACCGTCAAGGTCTCGTCCGCCAACGCCACGACTTCTCCGCAAAGACGCTCGTAGACCGGATAGAGCAGGTCACCGAACTCTGCGATCGGAAGTTCAGCAATCGGCTCGAACCGATCGAGAGGCAGCCAGATCTCCTCTAGGAGCAGCGGCGCGTCACCATCGAGCCGCAGACGATCGATGCGCAGGGCCTGGGTGCCCTGCTCAAGCCCGAGCGCCGCAGACGGCGTCGCTGGACAAGGTCCGCGCCTCCGCCGAAGGATCTTGGCGGTTGGCACCTGCCGCCCGGCATCGCCTTCAAGACGAAAGAAGCGGAACAACGAGCGGTCGAGCGAAGGTCGCCGCACGAACGTTCCACGGCCCTGTTCCCGAGCGAGGACGCCCTCTGCGGCAAGCAGATCGACCGCTTTCCGAACCGTGCCGACCGCGACATCGGCGTCGCGGGCAAGTTCGGCTTCGGTCGGGATCGCGGCGCCTGCCGCCCACTCGCCAGTCGCGATCTTGGCCACGATCATGTCGCGCAGCTGATGGTAACGCGAGAGTCGCCGATCGGCATCTACGAGATGAAAACCTTGAGTCCTCTATATGACTAGGTGATTAGTTTACAAAGGAGATGTCAAGCGCTTCAAGGCCCGTCAACAAGCGACGGAACACGGTAGTGGGTCAGTTTGCACGCGATGAAACTCCGCTACGAAGCATTGTCATCGCGAGGAGTGCGTGCGGCGCGGCAATCCAGGAGCGCCATGCCCGGACCCTGGCCTTGGTCGCCCTAGTGGTCCGATCCTAACGCTTGGATCCCGAGCGTTAGGTGAATCGGCCCACCAAACAGAGGCTAGTGGTGCAAATCGGACGGACTCTTCCGTCTGATTTGCACCACTAGATTGCCGCGCCGAAGCCGGCTCGCAATGACGGCACATCATGTCTTCCAAACTGACCCACTACCCGGAACACAGCCGTGTTGCACGGAATGAAGGTTTGGGCGCAGTGGTCCTAGTGGTGCGAATCAGACGGAAGCATCCGCCTGATTCGCACCACTAGCCTTGGTTTGGTGGACCGATTCACCTAACGTTTGGGACTCAAACGTTAGGATCGGACCACTAGCCAGGTCTGAGGTTCAGGCGATGCGGACGGAGTTCGGGCGTCCCATCTCGAGCATGCGGTTGAGGGCATGGACCGTGACGCCCACCTCGGTCGCACGACGCTTGTCTGTGCGCGAGCGCACCCTCCGCCGGCATTCCACGTGCTACGCACGCGGAACCTTGACCGGCTCCGCCCGTCACCGATGACCTGCTTCAATCTGCCGTTCAACCGGAGCTGGGCGGCGGGCGCATCGGCCGTGGTGATCCTGGTGTCGAACTCAATCATGCGACCGCCAGGTATCGAAAAGGACGTGCCATCGCACACCCAATCGTTCAACACCGGCACCGCTTCCGGGTTATTTCGCCCTTCAAGCGAATAAGATGGGTTGGCGCATCCACGGCTTGGTTGGCTTTGACCAGGACCGCGCCTTCGCCGAACTGAATGGGCCGGTGAGTTATCGTGTCGAGGCTGCGTTCGCAATCGGCCGCCTCGGCGACCCAGCCAGCCTGCCGGAAGCGTTGCGCGCGAGGGAGCGGCCGAACTCTCGCATGCCACTGACAAAGCTCGCTTTTGAGGGTTCCTTCAAAGCATGATCCTGCGCGGAATTGTCGCCGCGTCGCCGTTGCCGAACTTTTCCGGATTGGAAAGCCCGTCGATGATGGAGGCGGCGTCCAACGTGCATCATCAGGTGTCAACTTGAGAGGAGCACGATCATAGGGCGCTCCTTCCTGCCTCCCGTTTGGTGCAGGATCGTAGACATGGCTATGACCCGGTGACCTTTCACAACGAACGAGCGGAGTCCTCACCTTGACCGTCACACGCCGAAGCGTCGTCACTGCCGCCGCAGGCTTCGCCGCGGCCGGGTTGGCCCGGCCTGCCTTGGCGCAGGGTGATCGGGCCAGCACGCTGCAGTTCATCCCGCAGTCCGACGTGACGATCCTGGACCCGCTCACCACCACGGCCTATTCCACCCGCAACCACGCCCACATGTGCTGGGACACGCTCTACGGCATCGACGACAAGTTCGTGCCACAGCCGCAACTGGCGGAGGGCCACACGGTCGAGCAGGACGGGACGCTCTGGACGTTCACGCTGCGCGACGGGCCGACCTTCCACGACGGCGAGAAGATCAGGGCGGCGGACGCTGTCGCGTCCATCCAACGTTGGATGCTGCGCGACACGCACGGGCAGACGCTGGCCCAGCGCCTGGACACGTTCCGCACAATCGACGACCGCCGGTTCGAGATCCGCCTGAAGCGGCCGTTCGGATCGCTGCTGGACGGCTTGGCCAAAGCCTCATCCTACCCGTGCTTCATCTTCCCGAAGCGCTTTGCCAAGACCGACCCGGCCAAGGCGATGACCGAGATCGTCGGCTCCGGCCCCTACCGCTTTATCGCCAGCGAGCGGATCGCCGGCTCGCAACTCGTCTACCGCAGGTTCGACCGCTACGTGCCGACCCCGGCCGGCGCGCCCTCCATGATCGCTGGGCCGAAGTTAGCCAATTTCGAGCGCGTGGAGTGGAAGGTCATCCCGGACGCCGCCACCGCCGCGGCGGCAATGCAGGCGGGCGAGGTCGATTGGTGGGAGCTGCTGCCCAACGACCTGGAGGCGGTGCTGAAACGCTCCCGCGGACTCACGGTCGCCAGGCTCGACCAGGGCGGGCTATACGCCGCCCTGCGGTTCAACCAGTTACTGCCACCGTTCGACGATCCGGCGGTGCGCCGGGCCATGCTAGCCGCGGTGGACCAGAGCGACTTCATGCAGGCCGTTGCCGGCGACGACCCAACGGCATGGAACAAGGACGTCGGCTTCTTCCCGGTCGCCAGCCCTTTTGCCTCCGACGCGGGCATGGCGGCGCTGTCGGCGCCACGCAACATGGCGGCGGCCAAGGCCGCCATCGCCGCGGCGGGGAAGGCAGGCGCCCCGGTCACCGCGCTGCATGCGACCGACCAGCCGCAGCAGAACGCGGCCATGGCGGTGGCCGTCGACATGCTTACCAAGGCCGGCTTCAAGACCGACGATATCACCATGGATTTCGGCAGCCTGGTGCAGCGCCGGATGAACAAGTCGCCGGGTCAGGGAAGCTGGAACCTGCTGGTCGCCCTGTTCGGCGGCAGCGACCTGACAACGCCGGCCAGCAACTTCCTCATGCGGGGCAATGGCCAGGACGCCTGGTTCGGCTGGCCGGAATCATCGAAGCTGGAGCAGTTGCGGGAGACTTGGCTGGACGCGCTCGATCTCGCCACGCAGAAGCAGGTGGCGCGGGCCCTGCAGGAGCAAGCCTTCCAGGACGTGCCGTATATCCCGCTGGGCCAGTTCTACTATGCCACTGCCTACAAGAGCGAGCTGAAGGACATCCGCAACGGCCTGGTGCTGCCGCTCAACGTGAAGCGCGGATGACGAGGCTCCCTTCGGTGCCGCTGCCGGTCCGCGGCGGTCCTTTCATCCTGGCCGAAACCGCCCTCCTGCTGGTGGATATGCAGCGCATCTGGCTTGAGCCCGGGCTCGACCCGGCCCACCCCGAGCGCGGTCCGGACCATCCATTCTACCGCGCCGTCCGCGGGACGGTGATCCCCAACCAGATACGCCTGCTCGCCGCGGCCCGCGCCGTCGGCATCGAGGTGCTGCACACCATCATCCAAAGCCTGACCGAGGACGGCCGCGACCGCTCGCTCGACCACAAGATGACGCCGATCCACGTGCCCCCCAGCCTGCCGGAAGCCTGGCCGCCCGCCGCGCTGGCCCCCGTGGGCGACGAAATCGTCCTGCGCAAGACCTCCTCCGGCGTGTTCAACTCCACCAACATCGACTACCTGCTGAAGAACCTCGGCATCCGGCACGTCGTGGTGGCCGGGGTGCTGACCGACCAGTGCGTCGATATGACGGTGCGGGACGGCGCCGACCGCGGCTACTTGATGACCTGCGTGGCGGACGCCTGCGCCGCACCCACGCCGGAGCGCCACGCGGCGGCGTTGCAGGCGTTCGGCGGCTATTGCTGGGTCACCGACACCGCCGCCCTCGCGGCCCGGCTGGAGGGCGGGCAATGAGTGAGGCGGTCGAGACTCCCCTGACCAGCATCGTTACGACCGATCTCGCGGGCATCACGCGAGGTCGTCCGGTGCCCGCCGAGCGGCTCCAGCATGCCGCCGGCACCGGCGTCGGATGGGTCCCGGCCAACATCGCACTGACGCCATTCGGCGGTATTGCCGACCCTAACCCCTGGGGTTCGACCGGGGACCTTCGGCTGCTGCCCGACCTGCAGGCGCGCTACCGCACGGATGGCACCGGGTCCGCCACCCCGTTCGACATTGTCATGGCCAACATCGTGGAGCTGGACGGCACACCGTGGCGTGCCTGTCCACGGCACTTCCTGTGCAGCGCCGTAGCGGCGTTCAAGGCGGCGACCGGCCTGCAGCTCCGTGTCGCGTTCGAGCACGAGTTCCTGCTCGGCAGCGATGGCAGTCCGGCGGCGCATCCATTCTCGGTCGAGGCGCTGCGCCGGGCGGACCCGTTCCCCGCGCGCCTGTTCGCCTGCCTGGAGGCGGCTGGCGTCGAGCCGGAGATGGTGCTCGCTGAATACGGCGCCGACCAGTTCGAGGTGACCCATGCACCGGCCGACCCCCTGCGCGCCGCGGACCGTGCCGTGGCCATCCGGGAGATCACCCGCGAAGTGGCCCGCCTGCTGGGCCGGCCCGCGACGTTCACGCCAAAGCCGGCGCCGGACGCGGTCGGCAGCGGCGTGCACGTGCACCTCAGCCTGATGCAAGCTGACGGCGCTCCGGCCAGCTACGATGCGCTACGTCTGGGTGGCCTGTCCGAACCGGCCGGCGCCTTCTGCGCTGGCATACTGCGCCACATGCCCGGCCTGCTTGTGTTCACCGCCTCCAGCGTTGTCTCCTACCTGCGCCTGGTGCCGCATAGCTGGAGCGCCTCGTGGACGTCGCTGGGCGACCGGGATCGGGAGGCGGCGCTGCGCATCTGCCCCACCATGTCAATTGGCGGCCGTGACCCGGCGAAGCAATACAATGTGGAATTCCGCGCCGCCGACGCGACAGCGAACCCCTACCTCGTCCTAGGGGTGCTGATCCGCGCCGGGCTTGTCGGGATCAAGGACCGCCTGTCCACGCCGCCGCTGCTGGCGGGCGACCCCGCCGAAATGGACGAGGACGCGCGGCAACGCGCCGGGCTGCAGCGGCTGCCGCAGGGCCTGGACGCCGCGCTGGCCGCGTTCGGCGCCGACCCGGTGGTGCAAGGATGGTTCGACCCGGCCGCGCGCGACAGCTTCGTCGCCGTCAAGCAGACGGAGATCGCACTGATGCGTGAGCACGCGCCGGCGGAAATCTGTGCACGCTACCGGGCCGCCTACTGAGGCTCTCACGGAACGGCTAACTTTCCCGGAGGCCGCAGTAGCGGACGATCGTCTCCGCAACCGTCTGGGCGACCGAGACGAGGGACGGGATCGACACCGACTCGGGGGTCCGGCAGCAAAGGAACCAAAACTGCAATTCAGCGAGTCAAAGGCCCACAAAGATGCCACCGACTGCTGGCGTCTTTCACGGTCTCGACGGTCCTCATCCCCGCCGCTGGCCTAACCCAAGCTGTCCGCCGATCAGCCGGTCCACGACGCGGCGAGGCAGCGTCGTGGGCACGATCCAGTTCAGCAGCTTGCCCGGAACCGGCGCATAGCGTGCCCGGGGCTTGGCCGTCGTGAGCGCCGTCCTCACGACCTCGCCGATGCGCTCAGGCGTCAGCCCTTTCCGTCCATCCTTTATCATCTGGTCGGTAAACGCTCGGAAAGGCCGCTCCCAGATCGTTCCCGCGAGATGGGTGGATGGGACTGCCTCCGACTTGCCCCAGATTGGCGTTGCGACGGAACCGGGTCCGATGATGACCACGTCGATGCCGACCAGTTGCAGCTCCCGGCGGAGGCTTTCGGAGAAGCCCTCCACGCCATGCTTCGCCGCGGCGTAGGCGCCCAGGAACGGTGGCCCGATCTTGCCGCCGACCGAACTTATGTTGACGATCCGCCCCTTCGGTCCTGTAAGGGCCGGGTCTGCGCCGAGTAGCGGTGCGAAGGCACGCGTGACGGCAAACATGCCGACCAGGTTGACCTCGATCTGCTTGCGGAAGTCGGCAACGGTCTGGACAAGCAACGGGTCAGATAGGGCGATGCCGGCGTTGTTCACCAGTCCGTCCAGGGTCCGACCGGCCAAGCCTGCCCGGACCGCGACGGATGCCGCGATGATGGCATCATCGTCCTCGACGTCGAAAACGAGTGGGATGAACGCCTCGCCAAGCTCAGCCTGGAGGGCCTGGGCGTCCACATCCCTTCGCACGCTGCCGAACACGCGCCAGCCATTCTTGACCATCACGGAGGCGATGCCCCTGCCGATGCCCGTCGAGACGCCAGTCACCACAACGTTCTTCATGCCAGAGGTTTCCCTTGTTGACAACGTCAACATGAGCGACCGAGTTGACGTTGTCAACATGAACGGTCAAGTTTCCTGCATGGCTGAAAACACCAAGGGCCGCCTTGTCGCGGCAGCGTCCGACCTCCTGGACGAAGGTGGGCAGGGCGCGGTCACGCTGCGGGCGGTTGCCGAGGTGGTGGGCGTGTCGCACAACGCGCCGTATCGGCACTTCCGCAATCGCAGCGCCCTGCTGGCTGCAGTTGCGGAGCGGGACTTCGACGGGCTGAGACAAGCGTTCCAAGCGACGGCCGGCAACCCGCAGGATGTCGCGCCGTCACTCAGAGCAGCAGCGATGGTGCTGATTGCTTATGCGCGGGAGCACCCGGCCCGATACCGTCTGCTCTTCAGCGACCCGGATTTGCCATCTGTGGGCGGAACCATGGAGATCGCTGCATTGGGTGCGTTCCAAGCCTTCGGCGTCATCGTCCAGCGGTGCCAGGCGGGCGGAAGCCTCCCACCGGTTGAAACGGCAAGGCTGACCGGGCTGATCTACGCCACGCTGCACGGCGCGATCGACCTCGAACTTGGCGGTCGCGCCAGGGAGGCAAAAGGGTTGGGCAGCATCGAAGCGACCGTAGACCTGTTGCTTGACCTTCTTGCGCAGTCCAAGCCGGGCGTGAGGGTCCATCAAACCCTCATATGATGCACGACCTGGGTGCGTTGCCGCCAACCTCGCTCCCAGCCGCCTCCGGCCTGCAGCAACCCATGCACCTACCTCTAGCCAGCAAACTCTACTCTGCTAGGGTTTGTGCAACGGGTGCGGAGTGGGCGGTGCTGGTCGGCTACATGCGGGTGTCCACGGCCGAGCGGAATTTCGCCCTCCAGCGGGATGCGCTGCTGGCCGCCAGCATCGCGCCGGAGCGCATCTACGACGACACCTGCTCCTGCGCCGTCACCAACCGCCCTGGCCTCGCCCGCGCGCTGGAGGAGCTGGGCCGCTACGCCTTCATCCTGCCGGACGGGATCGCCCGCGGCGAACTCAGGCCGCTGCGCGATCCTTGCCACACCGCGGACGAGGGCTGAATTGCATTTTCGATTCTGCTGCGACCAGAACCCTAGATAAGGAGCTGCCAGGGCATGAAACGTGATCCCGTCGCCGTGCTGTTCAGCGTTTTGGCATTGACCAGCATTTTAATTGCGGCTTTCAAGGACCAGCCAGCGCCAACAGCCGCGCCACATGCAGGCAGTAGAAGGACCCGCGGCAAAAGGGCGCTACCCGACGACGGTCTCGGCCACGACGCTGGGGCGCCGTCGGAGATCCCGGCACGCGGCTGGTGGGCGATCGCGAAGCGGGTGGCCGGCAGCATCTCGACCGATAGACTGCTGACCGAAGCGGCAGCCATCACCTTCTATGCCCTGCTCGCTCTCTTCCCAGCCCTTGCCGCACTGGTCTCGCTTTATGGGTTGTTCGCCGACCCGGCCACCATCTCGAACAACCTCAATGCCGCCTCTGGCGTCGTGCCGGGCGGCGGCATGCAGATCATCACGGACCAGGTCCACAGCCTGGCATCCAGCGGCGGCAAGGCGCTGGGCTTCGGTGCCGTGCTCGGCATCGGCACCTCGCTCTGGAGCGCCAACCAGGCGACCAAGGCGCTGTTCGACGCGCTGAACGTCGTTTACCACGAGACCGAGAAGCGCGGCTTCCTGCTCCGCACCGCTGTCACGCTCGCCTTCACCGTGGGCGGCATCTTGTTCGTGCTGCTGGCCATGGCTGCGGTCGTCGCGGTGCCCATCGTGCTCAACCTTGTCGGCCTCGGCGGCATTGCCGACCTGCTGCTGCGCCTACTGCGCTGGCCGCTGCTCCTCGTCGCCCTTGCGGCCCTGCTTGCGTGCATCTACCGCTTCGGGCCGAGCCGGGAGAGAGCGCGCTGGCAATGGGTCAGCTGGGGCGGCGGCTTCGCTGCAGTCACCTGGGTGCTCGGTTCCGTCGCGTTCTCATATTACGTCAGCAACTTCGGCAGCTATGACAAGACCTACGGGTCGCTCGGCGCGGCGATCGGCTTCCTGACCTGGGTCTGGCTGTCTGCCACGATCGTGCTGGTGGGCGGTGAGCTGAACGCGGAGATGGAGCACCAGACCGCGCGCGATACTACGACCGGACCGGAGCGTTCTCCTGGAAGCCGGGGCGCGACAAAGGCCGACGCGGTCGCGTCGGCATGATGTTCAGGCTATAAGGGGCACCGTTGCACGGACCAATGGCCGTGATGGTCATGCATTGCTTTTGGAAGCCGACGTGACGCACGCCAACGCTGTGACGTTCGATGTGGACGACACCCATGCCGTTTCGGCCCGACTGCAGATCCCAGAGCAAGCCATCGCCTGCTATGTCCTGGCGCATGGCGCAGGGGCCGGGATGATGCACCCGTTCATGGCGGCCGTTGTCGATGGGCTCACCGACCGCCGCGTCGGCACGCTGCGCTATTGGTCCCCTACATGAAGCAACGATCAGGGTGTGGACAAGCGCCGAACTAGGACCCTGCTGAAAGTTGGCTTGCTGCCTTGATTGTGCTTCTACGAATACTGAGGAGGGGGGCCCGACCGGTGCCAGTCGGGACCCCACCTGTCCGTCAAGTTTCTGTGTCATAACAATGTATTGTTGCCGCACACGGGACGGGTCCCGGTTCGGCGCTTATTCACACGCTGCTGCGCTCCTGGTTGCGACCGCGCCGGGGCATCTCGCAGGACAAGCGGCCGCTCTACCTCGGTTTCCTCCGGTTGGTGCACAACGCATGCCGCCGCGGCAAAGCCCTACTCGACGCCTTTGTGGCATCCTTGGTCGATGACCCCGGCCTACCACCTCGGAACCCGACAAGAGCCAAAGGGCAAGCTCTGAACCACGCCCTGCGTCCGGGTATTCCGACCAAGGGTGGTCTGGTGCGCCGCGCTGGTCCAAGCTGCTGCAAATCGGAGGATACGATGGACAATGCACCTTTTTCCCCGCGGGTCCGCCGCCTGCAGGTTGTTGTATTGACGCTGCTCGTCGCCACCGGCGTGATCAACTTCTTCGACCGTTCGAGCCTTGCGATCGCCAATGCCTCTATTCGCGCGGACCTCGGGCTGAACGCGACACAGATGGGCGCGTTGCTTTCCGCGTTCGCGCTCAGCTACGCCTTCGCGCAACTGCCGACCGGGTTGCTGATCGACCGGCTCGGCGCACGCACGTTGCTCGGTGCCGGGCTGGCGCTGTGGTCCGGAGCGCAAGCCTTGATCGGCCTGGTGACAGGGTATGGTCAATTCTTCTGGGCCCGCATTGCGCTTGGCATCGGCGAGGCGCCGCAATTTCCGACCGACGCCCGCGTAGTCAGCGACTGGTTCCATATTCGCGAGCGCGGCGTGCCGACCGGCATCTTCAATATGGCCAGCAGCCTTGGCCCGGCAATCGCGCCGCCGGTCCTGACCGCGATCATGCTCGGCTATGGGTGGCGCACCATGTTCGTGGTGCTTGGGGTGACAGGCTTGATCATGGCGGTGATTTGGGTGGCGGTATACCGTGACCCGGAGCAGGTGCTGACGCCGCACGAGGTGCAGGCCATCCGTGCCGGCGACTCGCCAGTTCAGTCCGCGGCGACGCTGTCGCAATGGCTACGGCTGTTCCGCTGCCGGACCACATGGGGCATGATCTTTGGTGACTTCGGCAACGGGTATTCGTTCTGGCTGTTCCAAACCTGGATACCCGGTTATTTGGAAATGGCGCGGCATATCTCGATCGGCCGGACCGGGTTCCTGGCCGCCGTGCCGCAAATCTGTGGCGTGGTTGGCTCGCTGCTTGGCGGTTACGTGGTGGACCGGCTGGTTGCACGCGGCGTCAGTCCGCTTAACAGCCGCAAGATCCCGATTGCGACCGCTTTGACCGCCACCGCATTGTTCACCGTGTTGGCCGCCTATGCCGAGGGTACGGTGTCTGCCCTGGCCTTTCTATCGGCCGCGGTATTCTTCAGCGCCGTCGCTGGCGCGACTATCTGGGCATTGGTCGGAGCCGCCGCCCCGCAACACATGGTAGCGTCTAGCGGCAGCATCCAAAATTTCGGCGCTTACCTCGGGGGCGCCTGCTCACCCTTGGTCACCGGATTGATTGTGGATGCCACAGGCTCGTTCACGCTCGCGCTTGTGCTGGCAGCGGCGGTATCGGTCGCGGGGGCGGTGGTATACCTCGTGGTCGTGAAACAGCCGATTACCGAGGCTGATCTTGCCTGAGCCGAGTTATGACGCTGTTGCACGGACCAGAGCGGGGCGGGATAACCACGGCCGGGAGAGCATCAGGAAGTGTGGGGTGCTCGCGTCGGCGAGGGCGACCGGGCGTAAACTGGCCGGGTGACACGAGCGCCGAAGCCAACCAGACCGGGCGTCGAAACTGTCTCGTCGGTGACCGACACCGGCGAGGCTGATATTGTTCGGATTAAGGTTTGGCTGCTCGGGATCAGCCCGATGGTGTGGCGGCGCATGCTGATGCGGAGCACCTGCACGCTGGGTGACCTGCACGGCGTCATCCAGGTCGCGATGGGATGGGAGGGCACCCACCTTTACCAGTTCTTGTCAAACGGCGTGAAACATTGGCTCTGACGCACTTTTGGTGATGCTGGGTCTATGCCTGGCCGATCACACGGGCCTGCAGCAGATCGAGCTTTCCGCGTCCATACATCTGGCGTTTGACGAGCTTGAGCTTGGTAATCTGCCCTTCCGTCTGGCCGTTCGACCAAGGTGAGGTGATGGCGGCGGTGACCGCCGCCTTGTCCTTCACCACGCCGTTGGCAAACGACGTTACCTGGGGCATCGCCGCTGCCGCCTCGGCGCTGGCGACGGGTCCGCTCAGCTTCTACTTCACACGGTTCCTCCTCGGGGTGGCGGAGGCCGGGTTCTTCCCGGGAGTGATCTGGTATCTGTCGATCTGGTTTCCCGCCCGCTACCGCACCCAGGTACTTGCCTGGTTCATGGCGGCGACGCCGGTGTCCTCGCTGATCGGCGGACCGGTCT
>CAXTJW010000051.1:12029-15394 GCA_964244305.1 uncultured Acetobacteraceae bacterium | reverse complement strand
CATCACCCTGCAGCTTCTGCAACTCGTCGTTGGCAGAGGCCGGCGTGCCCCAAGCCAAAACAGACAGGCTCAATGCCACGCTGCAGCCAAGCATTACCCTGATGTGCGCCATCCTCGATCCCTCATTCGCAAGCTGTCTTATCCCGGACATTGCCTGCTGCCCTCGGCTGTTTCAATCGACCCTGGTTCGACGGCGGGGCCGGTCCACCCGTTCGATGCCGGCCCCCATGCTGGGCCGCCGATCGCATTTGCCTGCCTTTCCCGGGATGGGCATCATCGAGCGGAAGCAAGCTCTCGCATTTGGCCCGCGACGGCGGTAACGAACGATTCCTCACCTGCGTGGATGGCGAGTTCATGGACGAGACGGAACTTGCCGCCCAAGGGCAGCAGCCCCGCGCCGACGAGGCGCCCGGCGGTGATCCGAAGGCGCGCGACCGCCGGGTCGTCACGGTCTTTTTTGCCGACGTCGTGGGTTCGACCGCGCTGATCCAGGGTGCCGACGCGGAGGCCGCCATGGATATCCTGGCGCCGGCGATCGCGTTGATGGGGGACGCGGTGCACCGTTACGGCGGCACCGTCGCACAGCGGAGCGGCGACGGGATCATGGCGATCTTCGGCATCCCGTTCATTCAGGAGGACCATGCAGAACGGGCTTGCCACGCGGCGCTTGCCCTGCAGCAAGCGGTTCAAGCCCATGATGTCCGACTGCGTTGGACGCGCGAGAACAAGTTGCAGGTCCGCGTCGGCCTGAGTTCCGGCCGCGTGCTGGCTGCCGAAACGGAGGATGCGGCCGGCCGCGTGATAGCCCACGGCGTGAGCGGCTCTGTCGTCCATCTTGCCCGCCGCATGGAGGCTGCGGCCGTTCCAGGCACTGTCGTCGTCAGCGAAAGCACCCATCAGCTCGTGGGTCATAAATTCGAGTGCAGCTCGCTCGGCACTGCGGCGCTGAAGGGCTTCACGCGGCCGCAACCGCTGTACGAGGTGCTTCGGCCAAGGCGCAAGGCGAACTTTGCCGCACTCGACGCCAGCGGCCGGCCATTCGGCGAAAGTGGTTCCGGGCGGAGGCCGCTGGTCGGGCGGCAGAGTGAGATCGACGCCATCGGCGGTGTATTCGCGCGCTTGGCGGACACCGGGACGGGCGGGTTGCTGCTGATCGCCGGTGAGGCTGGCATTGGCAAGACGCGCCTGCTCGAGGAGATCCGGCCGCTGCTTCCGCATCCGGTCTCGTATCTCGAGGGGCACGCGCGGTCGTTTGGGCAGCGCTTGAGCTACTGGCCTTTCATCGAGATGCTGAGGCCGTTTCTCGGGCTGGTCGAAGGGGCGGGGGATGACGACGCTTGGGCGGCGCTCGCTCGGACCATCGGCCGGCTGTTTCCGTCCGAGCGCGACGAGGTGCTGCCCTATGCGGCAACGCTCCTCGGCATCAAGGTGCCGGACCCGTCGTCGGAACGGGTGCGCTATCTCGATAGTGAGACGTTGGCGCGCCATGTGCTGCGTGCGGGTTATCGGCTGTTCGAGCGCCTCGCGCAGGACGCGCCGGTCGTCCTGGTCATCGACGACGTGCATTGGCTCGACGGCTCGTCGGCGGCGCTCGTTGAGCACCTTCTGCCGATCGCCGCGAGTGGCCGCCTGCTTATCGTCGCCCTTGGGCGCTCGCACGAAATAAGAGTCCGGCGGCTCCATGAACTCGGGGCCGCGGCGCTGCCGCACGACGCTTTTCTCGAAGTCGCCCTGCAGCCTTTGACCGTGTCCGAAAGCCAGCGCCTGATCCGATTGCTGCTGGAGGGCGATGCCGACGGGATCGACCGGACGCGCGACATGGTCCTGTATAAGGCAGGCGGCAACCCGTTTTACCTGCAGGAGGTGATCCGGGCCCTGGTCGACGCGAAAGCCATCGTCCGCGACCAGCGCGGCAAGTGGTCGGCGCCGGCGCATCAGGACATGACTATTCCCGATACGGTCCAGGGCGTCGTCATGGCCCGGATCGATCGGCTCGATGAGCGCCTCAAAGGCATTTTGGGCGTCGCCGCCGTGATTGGCCGCAGCTTTTTCCACCGCGTCCTGCGGGCGGTCGTCGATCACAGCGACGGATTGGATGAAAGCCTCAGCGGGCTGAAGGCGGCGAACCTGATCGCCGATCACACCGCGACATCCGAGCTGGCCTACATATTCCAGCACGCGCTGGTCCAGGAGGCGGTCTACGAAAGCCTGCTGCTCGCCCGGCGCCGCACCCTGCACGGCCAGGTTGCCGCCTGCATCGAGCTGCTGTTCAGCGGAAACGGCTCGCAGGAGTTCGCGAGCGTGCTCGCCCTGCACTACGCCCGGGCCGAGATGTGGGACAAAGCGCTGCATTTCCTGTTGCTGGCAGCCGAGCAAGCAACCCGCATGGCCGGCGACGACGAGGCCCTGCTGCATTACGTGGAGGCCCTGGACGCGCTTGGGCGCACGCAGAAAGTGATGTGGGGCCGGGCACAGCATGCAGCCGTCGAGCGCCGCCTGGCGGAGATTTATCTTCGCCGGGGCGAGCCCAAGCGGGCGCGTGAGCATATCGACACCGCGCTCGCCCGCTTCGGCGACCGGCTGCCGTCGAGTCCGCCCGGCGTCCGTCGAGCGATCGCCGCCGAAATCGTCCGGCACCTGGCGTTGCGCGCCACCCATCGGTTCGGCGTCGTCCGTCAGCATCCCAGCGATCCCGATACCGAGGCCCAGGCCGACCTGCATGAACTCCTGGCTTGGATATTCTACTTTTCCGACCACACCGCCATGCTGCTGATCGTCCTCAGGTGGCTCAACCGGTCAATCCCGGGGGGTGTCGACGAGTATGCGGCCAAGGGCATAGCGGCGCTCGGTTTCCTGCTGGGTACGGCCGGCGCGCACCGGACTGCCCTCGGTTATCATCGGCGCGCCGTGGCCGCGGCGGAGCAGCTCGACCACCTGCCGACCATCGGTCTCGCTTACAACCTGCTGGGCACCCATTTCACCCACACCGGCGACTGGAGGGATGCGGAGCGTTGCCTCGATCGGTCCAGGGAGGCGGCCGAGCGGGCGGGTGACCTTTATACCTGGAGTTCGGCGAGCATCCTTCGCTGTCGCATCCTATGTGAGTTCGGCCGCTTCGACGAGGTTCTTGCCGAGGCTGACAAAATGGGTGCGCTCGGGCGCGAAACGGCGTTTGGACCCGCGGTGCGCTGGGCAGGGACGGTGCGCGGCAACGTGCTTCGCCGGCTCGGTCGATTGTCGGAAGCCGAGGAGGCGTTTCAGAAGACCATCCAGCTTTCGATAGACGCCAGCGATCATGTCAACCTCGCTGGCACTCGCGGCGAATTCGGTCACTGCCTGCAGGATATGGGGCGAGACGACGAGGC
>CAXTJW010000051.1:0-11929 GCA_964244305.1 uncultured Acetobacteraceae bacterium | reverse complement strand
GCACTCGCGGCGAATTCGGTCACTGCCTGCAGGATATGGGGCGAGACGACGAGGCTATGGCGGTGCTGCAAGTGGGCCATGAGAGTGCGGTAGCGCATAAGGTACGTGGGCACGCTTTGGTCTGGCTGGCGACGGGCCGGGCACGCGGCGCGCTGATCATGGCGCAGCGCACGCCGGGAAGCGAAGCGTCTTGGAGCGACGCCAAGAAGCATTGCAACCATGCCCTATTTGTCGGGCGGCGGTTCCGCATGGGATTGGCGCCGGCGCTCCGGATACGCGGCTCGCTGGATTGGCTCCAGGGACGCCGCTCGACGGCATTGCGATGGTGGAGTCAAAGCATCGCCGAGGCCGAAACGGTTGGCGCGCGGTTCGAACAGGCCCTTTGTCATCTGGAGGCCGGCGGCAAGCTGGACGATGCGGCGCAGATCAGCAAGGCCCGCGACCTGTTTGCGGCCATGGGGAGTGGTTAGGCCGCCGCCCGCGCAATTCTGATGAAGCAGCCGGCCGGGCCGTTGATTGGAGACGTGGCCCCCGATCCCGCAAATTGCTGGTTGAATCGGGCCAATGCGTGACCACACGAGCTATGGCCGCAGTGAATAACGGCAAGTTCAATCTATCCTGATACGGCCGCCTGCATCCATCGTGCAGAAGCGCCGTTAGAGCGGCCTGTAGCAATGGAGAGTACTATGAGTGGCTCAAAAGCGGTGATGGACGTCTATGTGACCGGGCTTCGCAACCAGCACGCGGTCGAGACGCAGGCGATCGGGACCGTCAAGAACGAACTAAGCCGGATGGAACCCTACCCCGAGCTGCATGCGAAGATGCAGGAGGAGATGGAGCGTTCGACGACCCAGGCGGCGCGCTTGGATGCCCTGTTGTCGAAGTACGGCACCAAGGCCTCGTTGGCGAAGGAAGCGGTGACCGGCGCAGTCGCCACCGTGGCCGGTTTTGCCCATGCCGGGTCGGACGACGAGGTGCTGAAGAACGTCCTCGCGGCCATCGGCTACAAGGCATACGAGATCAGCTCCTACAAGGTGCTGCTCACTTTGGCCGAGGCGGCCGGCGCGTCCGAGGACAGCGCGGTACTGGAGCAGTCGATGAAAGAGGAGCAGGAGATGGGCGACTGGCTCGGCAGCCATCTGCCGGCACTGACGCACGCCTACCTCCAGCGGCACGCGGCGTAAGGACCTGGCCGGGTTGCTGACGCTGCGTGCGCGGCGGTGACCCGGCCAAGCTGGCGGCCTGACGCCCTTCGGCGTCGCCGGCGCAGCCACGACCCGGCGGCTCCGCCTGTGTGTTCGAGGGCGCATTTCAGCCGCTGGACCGGCTGCGCAGGCCCTGCTGTCATCAGCTTTGCTGCAGCAGGGGACATCGAGGCTAAGTAGCGTGCGGTCCAATCCGCCGCGTAGATGTCTTCGACCGCGATGGCAATGCCCGGCGGATCCATCACGATCGACCCATTGACGACGATGCGAGTGCCGATGCCGTCGGACGTCCAGCGATGGTAAATGATGTTCCTCCTGGTTGGATGGACAATCAGATAATGCACGATCGATGGCACCCGGAAGTATCCGGCGAGCTTGCCCCCGGTATCGGTCGAAGTGGTCCCGGGAGAGAGCACCTCCACGACGACGACTGGATTCGGAGCCGCGACCGCGTCGTCGGCCATCGGCGGCCCGCAATTCACCAGCGCATCCGGTTCGTAGTCGCTGTCGCCAGTCTCCACCGTGACGCCATCGGGCAGGGCCTGGCAGGGAACGCCCGCGGCGGCGACCGCGCGGACCAACGCGCGGTAAATCGATCCTTTGGCCCGCAGGTGCGCGCCGCGTTCGGGCGCTATTCCGACGATATGGCCGTCGACGCGCTCGTAGCGGCCTTTTGGCTGGGCCTCGCACCAACGGCGGAACTCCTCCCGAGAGTAGAGACGGTCGTTGTCGGGCAAGGCGAGGTTCATCGGAGGGCTCCGGTTCCCCATGATGCTACCATCGTCGCGTCGGCCCGGTCATCAGCTTACCGCCGCATGGGCCCCGGCATCGATCCGGGGTTGATCCCGCGAATGCTCAGCGCCAGTTTTATCCAGCAACGACAGGAGGTCGGTCGATGAGCAGGATCGTGCGCTTCCACGAGCTGGGTGGCCCTGAAGTCCTGAAGCTGGAGGACGAGACGCCGCGGACGCCAGGGCCGGGCGAGGCGCAGGTCGAGGTCCGCGCGATTGGCCTCAACCGCGCGGAGGCCATGTTCCGGCGCGGCGTCTATATGGAGCAGCCGGCGCTGCCGTCGCGGATTGGCTACGAAATTTCCGGGATCGTCCGCGCGGTCGGGCCAGGTGTCACGGCATTCAAGGCCGGCGACGCGGTCAGCACCATTCCCGGCTACTCGCAAAGCAAATACGGCAGCTATGCGGAGGTGGCGGTGGTGCCCGCCGATGCGCTGGTGCCCAAGCCCGACGCGCTGTCGTTCGAGCAGGCAGCCTCGGTCTGGATGCAGTACATGACCGCCTATGGCGCGCTGATCGACATCGCGCAGCTTGGCGCGGGGGACGCAGTGGTAATTACTGCGGCCTCCTCCAGCGTGGGGCTGGCGGCGATCCAGATCGCGCGCCACGCCGGCGCCACGCCGATCGCCACCACCCGCACCGGGGCCAAGCGTGCGGCGCTGCTCGAAGCGGGCGCTGCGGCGGTGGTCGCGACCGCAGAGGACGACGTGCCGGCGGCGATCATGGCTGCAAGCGGCGGCAAGGGCGCCCGGGTGGTGTTCGACCCGGTTGGCGGCCGGACCGTGCTGAAATTGGCGGCCGGCATGGCGCAGTCGGGCATCCTGTTCCAGTACGGCGGCCTGAGCGGTGAGGAGACGCCGTTCCCCACCATGGCGAGCTTCGCCAACAGGCTGTCGATGCGCGCCTATACGTTGCTGGAGGTTACCAACGATGCCGCACGGCGCGATCGCGGAGTGCAATACGTGCTGGACGGCTTGAAGTCCGGCGCGCTGCAGCCAAAGATCGACAAGACGTTCAAGCTGGACCAGATCGTCGAGGCGCACCGCTACATGGAAGGCAACGAGCAAATCGGTAAGATCGTCGTCAGCGTGTAGCCACCGGGCTCCCGAAGCACGACGTGCGGTATCCGAATGCCAGGCGGACGCCTGCGCTCGGCGCGATAAGCGAACGGCTTGCACGGTAGGCTGGCGAGAATGCCACAGTGGTCGCAGGACCAGAAACCATGACTAGGTAAGCCACCGCATCGTCCCTATGTTGCACTGCACAATGGAGGGACCATGCCCCTAGTCCGCCCTGCATCGTCCGGCCGCTTCCATGCCGAGCAGCTCTTCCATCCCGACTCCGTCGCCGTGATCGGCGCTGGCACCGAACTCGGCGCCACCGTCATGCAAAACATGCTCGCCGCCGGCTTCTGCGGCGCGGTGCTCCCTGTCGGCGAGCGGCTGCAGGCGGTGGGCGGCGTGCTGGCCTATCCCCACATCGCGGCGCTCCCCGTCGCCCCGAGCCTCGGCGTCATCGCGACCGACCCGGACGGCGTTGCCCCGGCGCTGCTGGCGCTCGCGGCCCGGGGCACCTTCGCCGCCGTCTGCGTGACCCCGGCGCCGGACCTGCTCGCAGCCGGGCGCGCGGCCGGCGTGCGGGTGCTCGGCCCCTCATCGTTCGGAATGATCGTCCCGGCGCTCGGCCTCAATGCCTCGACCGCGCATCTGCAGCCGAAGCGCGGGAAGGTGGCGCTGGTGTCGCAATCGGCGGCGCTTTGCCGGGCGGTGCTGGATTGGGCCGAGCCCAACGGCGTCGGCTTCAGCCATATCGTCGGAATAGGCGGCAGCGCCGACGTCGGTTTCGGCATCGTGCTCGACTGGCTGTCCCGCGATCCCGGGACCGGCGCCATCCTGCTCGACATCCGCGGCATCAAGGACCGCCGTCGCTTCATGTCCGCCGCCCGTGCCGCCGCGCGGCTGCGCCCCGTCGTCGCCATCCGAGCCGGTGGCCGCCTGCAGGACCCGACCGGCCAGGCGGACGCGGTGTTCGACGCTGCCCTCCGCCGCGCCGGCGTGGTGCGGGTGGAGTGCCTGGAAGACCTGCTCGCCGCCGCCGAGACCCTGACCCGCGGCCGGCCGCCCCGGCATGAGGCCGTCGCGGTCGTGACCAACGCCATCGGGCCCGGTCAGATGGCGGCGGATACGGCGCTCGTGCTCGGCCTGCCTTTGGCGACGCTCGCTTCGCCCACGCGCGAGGTGCTGCGGCTCACCTTGCCCCCCGGCCCGGCCAACTCGTCGCTGATTTGGACCGGCCCGAACCAGCCGATCCGCCTGGCCGAGACCGCCGCGATGCTGTCGGCCGTCCCCGAAGTCGGCGGCGTGGTCGTCGTGATGGCGCCCTCCGGACCCGCCGACGCGGCCGGCATCGCGGCCCTCATTGCCTGCGCCCCCAGCATGAAGATCCCGCTGCTCGCCTGCGTCATGGGCGAGACGACGGGCGCCGCGCACCGCCGCACCCTGGCCGCGGCTGGCGTCCCGGCGTTTGCCTCGCCGGAACAGGCGATGCGCGGCTTCGAGCAGCTCGTGCAGCAGCGGCGGGCCCGCGCCAGTGCCCGCGAGCTGCCGCCCAGCGCCGTGCTGAGCCTCGCCCCCGACCGTGCGGCGGTGCGCACCCTGTTCCAGGAGGCGCGCCGGGCTGGCCGCAGCGGATTGCTGCAGGACGAGGCGCTGGCGGTGCTGTCGGCATACGGCATCCCGGTGGTTCCGAGCCGCGCGGCGCTCTCGATCGACGACGCCGCCGACGCCGCGGCGCTGCTCGGCTTTCCCGCCGTGCTCAAGCTGCGCCGCAGCGCCCAGCCTCGCGTTGGCGGACCTGGCGGCGTGGCGCTCGACCTCGACAGCGCCGCTGCCGTCCGTGCCGCTGGCGTCCAGCTCGACCGCCGGCGTCAGCGCATCGGCAACGAGGGCCTGGCCGAGGGGTTTCTCGTGCAGCGCCAGGCGAGCCGTGCCCGCGAGCTCCGGGTCAGCGTGTCGGACGATCCGATCTTTGGCCCTGCCATCGGTTTCGGCCAGGGGGGCAGCGCTGCCGAACTGTTGGGCGACATGGCGTTCGACCTGCCGCCGCTCAACCTGGCGCTTGCCGCCGGCCTGATCGTCCGCACCCGCGCCGCCCGCTCGCTCGACGAGTCGCACGAGCAGCCCGCCGCCGATCGCAGCGCCGTGGCCGACGTGCTGGTCCGCGTCAGCCAGCTGGTTGTCGACTTTCCCGAGATCGCCGAGCTCGAGCTGAATCCGATCTTCGCCGACGCATCCGGCGTCTCGGCCGCGGACGCCTGGATCGCGCTGCGTCCGCCGGGCGAGGAGGCGGAGCTGGCCATCGCCCCCTATCCGGCCGAGCTTGCGGAGCATTGGGCGGCTGGGACCGAGACGCTGCTGATCCGCCCGATCCGTCCGGAGGACGCCGAGGCCCACGCCGCGCTGTTCACCCGGCTGACGCCCGAGGACATCCGCTACCGCTTCTTCAGCATGATCCGGGCCCTGTCGCAGGACCAGATCGCCCGCATGACCCAGGTCGACTACGACCGCGAGATGGCATTCATCGCCGTGCGCGAGGCGACGGGCGAGACGGTGGGCGTGTGCCGGCTGGTGCGCGAGCCGTATAATGGGTCCGGCGAGTTCGCGGTGCTGATCGAGCCCAGCATGAAGGGCCGCGGCCTCGCCCGGCATCTGATGCAGCGGGTGATGGATTGGGCCCGCAATGAGGGCATGACGAGCATCACCGGTCAGGTGCTGTCGGAGAACGCGCCGATGCTGGCCTTCATGCGCCGCCTGGGCTTCGCCATCCGCCGTATGCCCGAGGAGCCGGATGTCGTGGAGGCGTCAATCGATCTTGAACAGCGCGCGGCCTAATTGGGCGTCAAGTGCACTGGTCGCCACCCCGAGGCCATAAGCGAGGCCCTGGCAAGATCACCCGATCGTCGTCAGAATGGCCCCCAGCAACGCCCGCAGCTCGGTCGCCGCCTGGCTGCGTGGCGCGAACTCCGTGACGCCCAGCCCCTCCGCGAAGGCGTGGCTGAACGCTGCCCTATTGCCCAGCACCGCCGGAAGCGCCGATAGCCCGCGGCTGCCCAGCTCATGGTCCGTCGTGTCCCGCAACTTGCTGCCGCCCGGCACCCGGTTCAGGATCAGGCACGCCGGGCGCTTCTCCTCGATGGCGAGCCGCAGCGTGCCCTCGGCCGCCCAGATGTCCGGCGGGCTCGGCTGCACCGGCACCACCACCAGGTCCGCCCCCCGGATCGCCCGGCGCGCGTCGGCGTCGATCACCGGCGGGCTGTCGATCAGCACCACGTCGTACTCCCGGCGCAGGCGGTCCAGCTCGCCCGCAAGCCGCCAGCCGGACAGGTCGGAGAACGTCAGCGCCGTCGCTGCGACCGGGCGCGCCACACGGATCGCGTGCCAGCGCGCCAGGCTGTGCTGCGGGTCGATGTCCAGGATCGCCACGCGCCGGATCGCCGCCAGCGCGGCTGCAAGGTTGGCCACCAGCGTGGATTTGCCCGCGCCGCCTTTCTGCTGCGCCACCGTGATCACGACCGCCATGCCGAATTCCTCATCGCCAAGCCAGAGCATTACATAGTTTCAGGCGTCGCACTCCCCCAAGCGGCCGATAGGACATGCCAATTGGGGAGTGCTCTGGTTCGAATGACACGCGTACGGTCCGCACCAGGCGAGTATGCTTCGGCATGGAATTTTCATTTGAACTGCCGCTTTCGTCCAAGGGCGCCGTCATTTTCGGCCAGTTCGATTTGCGTTTGAACCAACATGCCCGTCGTTATACAAACGCCTCACATTATTGAACACTTCCTTACCATTACGTTCTTGTATCAGGCTGCTGAAGTTGAGATAGCTCCAGCTATAAAGCAGGGGTGGGCAGTGAAAGATACGAATGCGGACACGCCCACGGCGTTACTGTCCTATGACGGCCAGCTCAATGAGCTCTACCGTATCTTCCTCGTAAACCTGCTGCTGACGATCGTGACGCTCGGGATCTGGCGGTTCTGGGCGACCACACGCATCCGCCGCTATGTCTGGTCGCGCACCAAGAGCGGTGGCATGCGCCTCGAGTATGACGGCACCGGCGCCCAGCTTCTCGTCGGTTTCCTGCTGGCGCTCGCTTTGGTTTTCGGGCTTTTCGTCGGCGCTGCGCTGCTGAGCATGGCATTGCGGCCATTCGGCAACGTCCTCGCGGCGATACCGGCCATCCTGGTATGGCTCGCTATCGTCGTGCTGGCGCTCGGCGCGCCGTTCTCCGCGCAGCGCTATCGGCTCGGCCACACCGTCTGGCGCGGCATACGCGGCGGCATGCGGGGGTCGATGATCGCCTACGGCCTGCGCTCGCTGTTGTATATCATGGCAATCGGACTGACCTTGGCCCAACTGCTGCCTTGGGCTTCGCTGCGGCTGTTGGAACGCCGGATCAACGCCAGCTCATTCGGCACGGCCCGCTTTGCATCGCATGGCCGGCCCGGGCGGCTCTATTTGCGGTTCCTGGTCACCTGCGTGGGGGTGCTATTGCTCGGCGTCGTGGTCTTCGGCGCGGTCTTCGCAATCGAACGCCCGGTGTTCGCCCTGCTGGCCCACAAGCCAAGCCCGGCAGAAACACAAGTCATCATCCAACGCCTGGGCCTCGTGCTCCTCGCCGCCTACGTTACGTTCGGCCTCGGCGTCAGCCTTGTCTCGGCCAGCTATCAAGCCGCGTTCTACCGCCATCTCACCAGCCATACCACGCTCGGCACCCTGAGTTTCGCAAGCCGCATCTCCGGCAGGGACGTGCTGAGGCTCAGGCTCGGCAACGTGCTGATCCTGCTTGCCACATTCGGCTTCGGCCTGCCCGTGGTCATCCATCGGAACGCACGCTTCTTCACCACCAACCTGCTCACCACGGGCACGCTCGACACGTCGGCGCTCATGCAGAACGAGCAACGTGTCTCGCGCTTCGGCGAGGGCATGTTCCAGGCGCTGGACGGCGGCGCCGGCTTCACTTGATCGCAACGGCCCGAATGACGCTGGTGCCTGCACGTGCCTAATGCACGGCTGTTCGACGGCAGGAGTGCGGCCGGCCGCGACGTCGCGGCGGTCGTCTGCGGCCGCTTGCTTGAAATCAGGCTGCCGGACGGCGCCGTGCTGGCGTCATGGCCAATCGGGCGGCTGGCTCGCGTCGACATCGATGCGCCGGGCGAGGGTGCAACACTCCGGCTGCACGGCGGGCCGGAGCGGCTGGTCGTGTCGGATGGCGCGTTGATCGGCCGGCTGCGGACGGAGGGTGCGAAACTCGGAGGGGTTCGCCAAAGCTGGGGCCGCGGCGTCTGGATCGGTCTGGCGGCGGCGCTGCTGGCAAGCGTGGCGCTGGCGGTCGTGCTGGTCGACCAGCTTCCATCGCTGGCCACGCCTTTCGTGCCGCGACAAGTGGAGCGTGCCTGGTCCGCCGCTATCGAGGCGGCGCTGGCCGGCCGCGACCGGCACTGCGATGCCCCAGCTGGTCAGGCCGCGCTCGCCCTGCTGATCGGCACGCTCTCGACGGCCGCCGGCCTCGCCGCAACGCCTTCCTTCGTCGTCCTGGACAACGATACGGTGAACGCCTTCACCTTGCCGGACGGCCGCATCGTGATCATGCGCGGCCTGATTGCCCGGGCCGGCGATCCCGACGCATTTGCCGGCGTGGTTGCGCACGAGCTGGGCCATGTGCTGCACCGCGACCCGACCCGCGAGATGCTGCGCCGCCTGGAGCTGAACATGCTCGCCCGCAGCCTAGGCTGGGGCGGTGGCGTCGCCAGCCAGGTTGCGGCATTGTCTTACGGACGCCGGGCCGAGGCGGCGGCGGATGCGAGCGCGCTCGAGACGCTGCGGCGCGCCGGGCTGCGAGGGGACGGGCTGGGCCGGTTCTTCCTAAGCTTGCAGCACGAAAGCGGCGGCAACGGCCTTCCGGCATTCCTCTCCGACCACCCCAGCATGGCCTCCCGCGCCGATGCGCTGCGGATTGCGCCTGTTGGGCTGCCGGCCCTCACCGCTGCAGAATGGGCGGGCGTCCAGACGATCTGCGCAGTCTCCAGGACCTGACCTCACGCTTCCATCCCATTCGGTTTGCCCCACCAGAGCGCGACCTGGCACAATGGCGACCATGGCCCACGAACTCCTGACCCCTGCCGAAATGTCGATGGCCGATGCCGCCGCCGTGCGGGCCGGCGTGCCTGGCCCAACGCTGATGCAGGCGGCCGGCCGCGCCGTTGCCCGGGCGGCGCGGCGCTTTGGCCCGTGCCGGACCCTCGTGCTGTGCGGGCCCGGCAACAACGGCGGGGACGGCTATGTTGCCGCCCGTCTGCTGGCCCAGCAGGGTTGGCCGGTGCAGGTGGCGGCGCTGCATCCGCCGCGCGCCGGGTCGGACGCCGAGGCGGCGGCGGCGCAATGGCGCGATCCCGTCCGGCCGTTCGATCCCGCGGACGCCGCCCGTGCCGAGCTGGTGATCGACGCAGTGTTCGGCGCCGGCCTGTCCGCCGCCGTGCCGGACCTCGTGGCCGAGACGCTCGGCGCTGCCCGCCGCGTCCTGGCGATCGATGTGCCCAGCGGCCTCGATGGCACAAACGGCCAGCCGCGCGGCCGGGTGCGCGCGGCCGACATGACGGTCACGTTCTTCCGCCTGAAGCCCGGGCATCTGTTGCTGCCCGGGCGCGCCCTGTGCGGCGACGTGGTGCTGGCCGATATCGGCCTCCCCGCCGCCGTGCTGCGGGACATCAACCCGCGCGCCTGGTACAACGGCCCGGCGCTCTGGCGCATCCCGGCGCCGGGTGCGACCAGCCATAAATACACCCGCGGCCATGTGACCGTGCTCGGCGGCGCCGGCATGACCGGTGCCGCCCGCCTCGCCGCCGGCGCAGCCCGGCGCGGCGGTGCCGGCATGGTGTCGATCGCCGCCACCGGCAGCGCCGACGTCTATCGCAGCGGCGAGCCCGGCCTGATCGTCAGCGAGGCCGCATTGCCCGAGCTGCTGCGCGATCCACGCCGCAATGTATGGGTCTGCGGCCCCGGCCTTGGGCCCGAAGCCGCCCGCGCTGCGTTGCCCGCGTTGCGGGCCGCCGGGCGTCGCGTCGTGGCGGACGCCGATGCGCTCGGGGCCTATGCCGGGGCGCCGCAGTCGCTCGCCGGCTGCGCAGTTCTGACGCCGCATGAGGGCGAGTTCGAAAAGCTGTTCGGACCCGTCGGTCCCGACCGGATCGCCGCCGCCCGGTCCGCCGCAAAGCTGGTCGGCGCCGTCGTGCTGCTGAAGGGCGCGGACACGGTGGTCGCGGCGCCGGATGGGCGGGTGGCCGTGAACAGCGACGCGTCGCCATGGCTCGCGACCGCCGGCGCGGGGGACGTGCTGGCCGGCCTGGTCGCTGCGTTGCTGGCGCAGGGCATGCCCGATTGGGAGGCCGCCGCCGCTGCCGCCTGGCTGCACGGCCGTGCGGCTGCGCTCGCGGGCCCCGGCCTGATCGCCGAGGACTTGCTGGCCAACATCGCCGCCGCCATCGCCGGGGCGGCCGCTACAAAAAGGGACAGCGCATCGCCCCAATGAGAAGTTTATGGTAAGAAGGTGCGTCACGGAGCTTCCACATGGGTGAGACCGCAGCGCCTCCCGGCCTGTTCGACCGCGCGATCCGCCGCATCGCCGGCGCTTGGCGTGACATGGCCGACCGCGTGTCCACCGACGAGGACCAGGGGATCGCCAGCCAAATGCGCGTCTGCCTCAACGCGCGGGGCGGCGAGGTCAGCGCTCGCAACCGCGCCGCGAAGCTTGCCCAAACCTACCTGGGACTGGACGCGGCCGGCCGGCAGGGCTTCCTGCGCGACCTCGCATCGTTCGACAGCGACCCGGACGCGGTGGCCCATGCCTACGAGGCCGTGCAGTCCGCCGTCGACCCAGCCGAACGGGCGACCGCGAAGATGAAGCTCCGCCGGGCGCTGGAGCCGCCGCGGGTCCGCCTGCTCACGCAGTTCACCACCATCCCGGACGGCATGAAGTTCCTGGTGGACCTGCGCGCCTTCCTGCTGACGCTGACCCGCAGCGACGCGCACCTCGCGGCCCTTGAGCACGACATGCGCGGCCTGCTGGCGAGCTGGTTCGACGTCGGCTTCCTCGAGCTGCAGCGCATCGATTGGAACAGCCCGGCCGTATTGCTGGAGCGGTTGGTCGGCTACGAGGCCGTGCACGAGATCCGCTCCTGGAGCGATCTGAAGAACCGCCTCGACAGCGACCGCCGCTGCTACGCGCTGTTCCACCACCGCATGCCGAACGAGCCGCTGATCTTCGTCGAGGTCGCCCTCGTGCGCGGCCTGGCCGACAGCGTGCAGCGGCTGCTCGACAAGAAGGCCCCGCTGCTGGACCCGAAGGTCGCCGACACCGCCATCTTCTACTCCATCAGCAACTGCCAGGGCGGCCTCGCAGGCATCAGCTTCGGCAATTTCCTGATCAAGCGCGTGGTCGAGCTGCTCGGCAACGAGTTCCGCAACCTCAAGGCCTTCGCCACCCTGTCGCCCATCCCCGGCTTCGGCACGTGGCTCCGCGCCAAGCTGGAGGACGGCGACGCGGCGCTGCTGAGCGAGGAGGAGTCTGCGACCCTGCGCACCGCCGCCCCGGTCATCGCACCCGCCGCCGAGACCGGGACACAGGCGCTGAGTGCCATCCTGCAGCATCGCGGCTGGTTCCGCGACCAAGCGATGCAGAAGGCCGCGGAGCCCGTGCTGGTCCGCCTGGCCGCCCGCTATCTGCTGGCCGAGTCCCGCGGCAGCCGTGCGCTCGACCCTGTTGCGCATTTCCACCTCTCGAATGGCGCGCGGGTCGAGCGTATCGTGATGGGCGCCGACACTGGCGGCAAGGGCGTGAAGGAGAGCGCGACGTTGATGGTCAACTATCTTTATGACC
>CAXTJW010000050.1:0-15644 GCA_964244305.1 uncultured Acetobacteraceae bacterium | reverse complement strand
GACTCCAGCGCGCCGCGCCAATGCTAGTGCTTGTCTCATAATGCAATTCTCCTGCTCGAACCACCGCCACGGCGCTTGACACGGCACAGCAATGCTGTTCGTGTCGGTAAAGCGCTTTACCGGAGGGCTTGCCGCCTTGGCCAAGGTCGCTCGATTGCAGGATGTGGCGTTGGCTGCCGAGGTCTCGATGGCCACGGTTTCGCGTTTCATCAATGGCAGCCTCAACCTTCCGCCGACCACGGCGAAGCGGATCGAGCGTGCCATCCGGGCGTTGAACTATCGTCCCAACCCGCACGCGCGCCGCCTCAGCCTTGGGCGGTCGGACACCATCGGCCTGGTGATCCCTGCCGTCGCCAACCCGTTCTTCGCGCAGCTGGCCGATGCTGTCGAGCTGGCGGCCGAGGCGCGGGGACTCAGTGTGTTGCTTTGTCTTTCGCGCAACCAGCTTCGGCGCGAGTTGGACTACCTCGCATTGCTGCAAAGCAATTTCGTCGACGGGCTGCTGTTCCTGACAAACCGGACGGATACCGGCGCGCTCGCCAAGGCGATCAGTGCCGCACGCTGCGTGGTGGTGGTCGACGAAGACATACCCAATGTCGCGGTGCCAAAGATATTCGCCGACAATGGGCAAGGCGGCGAACTTGCGGGCGCACACCTGCTGGCGGCCGGGCATCGCAGGCTGGCGTTCATCGGCGGCCCGGCCGGCATGGTGAGCACCATGGAACGGCTGGCCGGCTTGCGGCGGGCCGTGGCCCGGCAGCCAGGCTCGGTGGTCGTGCAGGAGATCTACTGCGACTACTCGGCGGCGGCGGGCCGAGCTGCGGCGGACACGCTGCTCGATCTGCCGGGCGTCACGGCGGCTTTCGTCACCAGCGACGAGGTGACGTTGGGCGTGCTGGAACGCCTGCGCCAACGCGATGTCGCGGTGCCGCGCGACCTGTCGCTGGTGACGTTCGACGATGTCGGGCCGCTGCATCTGTTCGACCCGCCGCTCACGGCGATCCGCCAGCCAGTGGCCGACATGGCCGCCCAAGCTGTTGCGTTGCTGATGTCGCACATTGCCGGAACCGCA
Source organism: uncultured Acetobacteraceae bacterium (assembly GCA_964244305.1). Classification (GTDB taxonomy): domain Bacteria; phylum Pseudomonadota; class Alphaproteobacteria; order Acetobacterales; family Acetobacteraceae; genus CAHJXG01. The sequence continues at coordinate 14,572 of CAXTJW010000050.1, read as the reverse complement.
CCGCCCGACCAGCAACCGGTCCGCCTGCCGGTAGAATTGGTCGTGCGTGGCTCCGTGACGCCGCCACGGGTCGAGCAACCGACCCGCCCCGCTCGACCACCCGCAAGATCGTAAGAAGGAACTTTGCCATGACCATCGTCCACAGGCGTGCCTTGCTGGCCGGGATTGCCGGCGTCGCCATGCTCAGCATGACGAACATTCCAGAGGCGTGGTCGGCGACGCCGACCATCGCCATGGTGCAGATCAACCAGCAAGCATTGTTCTTCATCCAGATGCTGCAAGGCGCCCAGGGCGCTGCCAAGAAGGCCGGCGTGACGCTGGACGTGTTCAACGCCAACGACCGCCCGGCCGACCAGAACAATGCGGTCGAAACCTACATCCAGCAGAAGGTTGCCGGCATCCTGGTCGACGCGATCGACGTGAACGGGCTGCTGCCGGCAATCCAGCAGGCCACGGCAGCGGGCATTCCGGTCGTCGCCGTGGATGCGGTGCTGCCGGCTGATGGTCCGCAGCAGGCGCAGATCGGCGTCGATAACAACAAGGCCGGGCAGCTCCTGGCGGATGTGTTCCTGCCCTATGTGCAATCCTCGATGGGCGGCAAAGTGAAGGTCGGCGTCGTCGGCGCGCTGAACTCGTTCATTCAAAACCAACGGCAGAAAGCGTTCCTAGATGCCATCACCGGCAAACCCGGCGTGACGCTCGCCGGCGTGGTTGACGGCCGCAACATCCAGGACAATGCGCTCGCGGTGGCGGAGACGCTGCTGACCGGCAACCCCGACATGACCGCGATCTACGCCACCGGCGAACCGGCGTTGCTCGGCGCCATCGCGGCGGTCGAGAGCCAGGGCAAGCAGGACACGGTGAAGGTGTTCGGCTGGGACCTGACGGCGCAGGCGATCAAGGGCATGGATGCCGGCTACGTCGTCGCCGTCGTGCAGCAGGACCCTGCCGGCATGGCCGCCGCCGGCATCGACGCGCTGGTCACGCTCAGCAAGGGCGGCACGGTGACGCGCACCATCTCGGTGCCGGTCACCATCGTAAATAAGGCCAACGTCGAGCCATACCGCTCGATGTTCAAGTAGGTCGGTGTTCCAGTAAAGCCATGGAGTCGAGTTGATGTCGGCGGCAGCTGCCCGTGTCGAGCGCCCGTTGGCGGAGCAGGCGCCGCTGATGTCGTTGCGCGGCATCGGCAAGACGTTCGGCTCGCAGACGGCGTTGCGCGACGTCGACCTCGACCTGTTCGGCGGCGAGTGCCTGGGGCTGGTCGGCGACAACGGCGCCGGCAAGTCCACGCTGAGCAAGATCATGTCCGGCGCCTATTTGCCGGACACCGGGCGCATCTTGCTGGACGGCAGGGAGGTGCGGCTGGACGGCCCGGCCGAGGCGCGGGCGCGGCACATCGAGATGGTCTACCAGGAGCTCAGCCTATGCGACACGATTGACGTTGCGGGCAACCTGTTCCTCGGCCGCGAGATCTCCCGCCGCGGCTTCCTCGACAAGCCGGCGATGCGCGGCGCAGGCCGCCAGATGCTCGATGCGCTCGGCATCCGCATTCCCAACATGCGCGCCAAGGTGGCGCGGCTGTCCGGCGGGCAGCGGCAGTCCATCGCCATTGCCCGCGCCGCCTCATTCGCCCCCAACGTGCTGTTGCTGGACGAGCCGACCTCGGCGCTGGCGGTGGCCGAGGTGGAGGCGGTGCTGGCGCTCATCAACCGGGTCAAAGGGCAGGGCGTCGCGGTGGTGTTGGTGACGCACCGGCTGCAGGATCTGTTCCGCGTCTGCGACCGCATTGCCTTCATGTATGAGGGAGCCAAGGTGGCGGAGCGGCTGGTCGGGCAGACCAACTTGGAAGAAGTCGTGCAGCTCATCGTCGGCGGATCGCAACTATGAGCCGGGCCGCAGCCATCGACGATCAGCGCCCTAGCCGCGCCGACTTCCTGCTGGAGCACGCGCAGGTGCTGTCGATCGCGGCCTTCTTCGTGCTGTGCTGCGTGGTGTTCGCCGCCGCCTCGCCAGTATTCCTGATGCCGGGCAACCTGCTGAACCTGTTGCGCCAGCTGGCGCCGATGCTGATCGTGGCGGTCGGCATGACCTTCGTCATCACCACCGGGGGCATCGACCTGTCGGTCGGCTCGATGGTGGCGCTGACCAACGCGCTGGCGGCCATCGCCTTGGCAGACGGGCTGCCGTGGCCGTTGGTGGTCGCTGCCATGCTGGCGCTCGGTGCGCTGGTCGGCGCGATCCAGGGCTGGTTCATCGCCTACCAGAAAATCCCGTCGTTCATTGTCACGTTGGCCGGCCTGTCGATGCTGCGCGGCGTCGCGTTGCTGCTGACCCAGGGCTATTCGATCCCGATTGCCGGCGTTCCCGGCTTTTTCAGCCTGGGGCGCGGCTGGGTGTTGGGCGTGCCAGTCCCGGCGGTGATTGCCGTGGTCATCGCCCTTGTCGGCTACGTGACGCTCGGCCAGACGCGTTATGGCCGGCAGGTGGTGGCGGTCGGTGCCAACCCGGAGGCGGCGCGCCGCGTGGGGATGCCGGCGCTGCGCGTCGCGGCCTCGGCGTATGCGCTGACCGGGATCGCCTCCGCGTGTGCCGGGCTGATTATCGCCGCCCGGCTCGGCTCGGGTTCGTCGAACGCCGCGGTGGGGTTCGAGCTGGATGCCATCGCCGCCGTGGTGCTCGGCGGAACGTCGCTGATGGGCGGCAGCGGCACCATCATCGGCACCGTGCTGGGTGCGCTGACCATCGCGGTGATCGGCAACGGGCTCATCCTCATGCACACTTCACCGTTCCTCGTGCAGATCGTGACCGGGGCCATCATCCTCGCCGCGATCTGGCTCAACACCCGCGTGTTCGCCCGGCTGACCACGCGCCGCCGCGCCGGATGACGGGAAACAGCATGTCCGATCGCTCGTCCGCCCATGTCGGTTCCGGCCAGGTGATGACCGTCTGCGGCCCCATTCCGGCGGCTGACCTCGGCGTCACGCTGATGCACGAGCATCTGCTGAACGATTGCCGCTGCTGGTGGAACAAGCCGAAGGAGCCGTCGCGCTCCCGCCTCGCCTGCGACCCGGTGCATCCCGGCATCATCGGCGAGCTGCGCATGGACCCGTTCGTCAACCTCAGCAACTGCACGCTGGACGACGAGCGGCTGGCCATCGCCGAACTGGCCGACGTGGCGACGCTTGGCGGCCGCACCGTGGTCGATCCGACCTGCCAGGGCATCGGCCGCGATCCGCACGCGCTGCGGCGCATCTCCGAGGCGGCGGGATTGAACGTCGTCATGGGCGGCGGCTTCTACCTGCAGGCCTCGCATCCCCAGCGGCTCCGCGACATGGGTGCCGCCGACATCGCCGACGAGATCGTGCGCGAGGCGGTCGACGGCGTCGGCGGCAGCGGGGTACGGATCGGCCTGATCGGCGAGATCGGCATCTCCTCCGACTTCACGGCCGAGGAGGAGAAATCGTTGCGCGGCGCCGCCCAGGCCCAGCGCCGCACCGGCCTGCCGCTGATGGTGCATCTGCCTGGATGGTTCCGCGTTGCCCATCGCGTTCTCGATGTGGTGGGCGAGGAGGGCGGCGACCTGCGCCACACCGTGCTGTGCCACATGAACCCGTCCGGGGCCGACGTCGAGTATCAGGTAGCGCTGGCCGAGCGCGGCGCGTTCCTCGAATACGACATGATCGGCATGGATTTCTGGTACGGCGACCAGGGCGTGCAATGCCCGTCCGACGAGGACAACGCGCGCGCCATCATGGGCTTGATCGAGCGTGGCGTGCTCGACCGCGTGCTGCTGTCGCAGGACGTGTTCCTGAAGATGATGCTGACCCGTTATGGCGGCTTCGGCTACGCCTACTTGCAGCGGCATTTCCTGCCGCGTCTGCGCCGCCATGGCGCCACCGTCGCGCAGATCGACGCGATGATGGTGGCCAACCCGCGCCGCGTCTTCTTTACCGGCTAGGATTATCATGTCACGCACCAAGGTTCTGCTGGTCGGCGAAAGTTGGGTCAGCGCCGCCACGCATTACAAGGGCTTCGACCAGTTCGGCAGCGTCACCTTCCATCGCGGCGCCGACCCGCTGGTGGCGGCGTTGCGCGAGAGTGCGTTCGAGCTGACCTACATGCCGGCGCACGAGGCCGCCGAGGGCTTCCCGTTCACCCGCGCAGGGCTGGATGCCTACCAGGCCATCATCCTCTCCGACATCGGCGCCAACACGCTGCTGCTGCCGCCGGCGGTGTGGCTGCATGGCAAGCCGGTGGCAAACCGGCTGAAGCTGATTGAAGAATGGACCCGCGCCGGCGGCGGCCTGGCGATGATCGGTGGCTATTTCAGTTTCCAGGGCATCGACGGCCGTGCCCGCTGGCGGCATACCCCGGTCGAGGCAGCGTTGCCAGTGACCTGCCTGCCATACGACGACCGGCTGGAAGTGCCGGAAGGCTTCAAGCCTGACATCACCGACCCCGCGCATCCGATCATGGCCGGCCTCGACGCCGATTGGCCGGTGCTGCTGGGAGCCAACGAGGTCGTGCCGCGTGAAGGGTCGAATGTGCTGGCGCGGCTGCCCGAGGACCAGGGCGGCCATCCGCTGCTGGTGACCGGCGAGCATGGCCGGGGCCGCACCCTGGCCTGGACCTCCGACATCGGTCCGCACTGGGTGCCGGACGAGTTCGTGCAGTGGCATGGCTACGCGACGCTGTGGCGCAACGCCCTGGCGTGGCTGACGAGGGCTGCGTGACCGCCACCCTCTCGCACCGCCTGCGCGCCGCCAACCTTGCGGCGTGGGACGAGATGCAGTCGCACCGCTTCGTGCGCGACATCGAGGCCGACGCCCTGCCCCGCGCGGTGTTCGCCCAGTACGTGGTCCACGAGCACGCCTTCGTCGAGACCGCGATCCTGATCTTCGGCCACGCCATGCTGAAGGCGCCCGATTTTGCCGCGCGGCGACGGCTGTGTAGCATCCTGTACGGGCTGAGCGGCGAGCAGCTTGGCTATTTTGACCGCGTGTTCGCCTCGCTCGGCACGGCGCTGCCCAAGCCCGGCGCGGAGCCGCCGCCATCGGTGACGGCGTTCAATCGCACCATGCTCGGCGTCGCCGAGACCGGTTCGTACATCGACACTCTCACGATCATGCTGGCGGCGGAGTGGATCTACGCGACATGGTGCGGGCGGGCCGCCCGGCGGCCGATCTCGGATCCCGACATCGCCGACTGGGTGCGCCTGCACGCCGCCCCGGACTTCCTGGCGCAGGCGGAGTGGCTACGGGCCAGCATTGATGCCGCCGACGTCGATGCCGGGGCGTTCCAGCGCATGTCGGAGTTGTTCGGCACCGCCTTGCGGCTCGAGGTCGATTTCCACACCGCCCCCTACGAGGTCGCGCCGGCATGAGCGCCAAGCCGAGCTTCCGTCCCAAGCTGCACGCTCTGAAGGCGATCTTCGGCCGCCGCAAGGTGGTCATCGGCATGGTGCATTCGCGAGCGCTCCCCGGCTCCGCTGCCTATGACGGCGAGAGCATGGATGAGCTGGTCGGCTTCGCGCTGGCCGAGGCGGAGCGGCTGCGGGAGGGCGGCATCGATGGGTTGATCGTGGAGAACCATGGCGACATTCCGTTCGTGAAGCCGGACATGATCGGGCCGGAGACCGCCGCCTGCATGGCGGTGATGACCGACGCGGTTCGCCGCGCGACCGGCCTGCCGGTCGGCGTCAACGTGCTGGCCAACGCGGCGCATCAAGCCCTCGCGGTCGCCAAGGCTTCGGGCGCCGCCTTCATCCGTGTCAACCAGTGGGCCAATGCCTACGTCTCCAACGAAGGTCTGCTGGACGGGACTAAACAGCTAACCGAACGCCTGGCTGGCCAGGGCAAAGGTCGCCGTGCCGCACCCGTCAAGCTTTACGGGCCGGGGTCCGCGCACCATTCGGATTGCAGGCCCGGCGTCGGCCAGGCCGAGGCTCGTCAGCCAGGGTCCCAGCCCCGATGCATCCGTCACGTCCACCCGGATGAAGTGTCCGGCCCGTTGGCCTAGAAAGTGACCGATCAGCGATTGCGCCGCGCCAGCATCCGGCGCCACCACCGGGCCGATCACCTGGCCGCGGCCGAAGCGACGCAGCAGGGCGAACCCCGCCGTGCTGCCAGCGCGGTCGAGCACGACCCCCGTCGCCGTCTGCAGCAACGCCTGGAGCAGCCTGCCTCGGTCGTAGCCGGTCGCAGCCCGATCCAGCGCCACGAGCGGGTCGGGATCGCTACGCCCGATTGGGCGCAGCCGTTGGCCCTCCGGCAGCGGCACCAAGCCGGCGCCGAACGCCGCGCCTTGAAACTGCCGGACCAGTCCCTCGGCCTCGAACCCCAGCGACGCGTAGAGCCTCCGTGCGGCCTCCGTCGCATGCAGGATGATACTCCGGCCCTCCAAACGCGCGAGCAGAGCGGTCATCATGTTGCGGGCCAGCCCCTGTCCCTGCAAAGCCGGCGACACGCCCACCAAGCCGATCGCCGCATGATCCCGTCCGAACAGCCACGCCATCGTAGTGCCGGCGAGCACCCCTTCATGCTCGGCCACCACGCCAAAGCCGAGGCGAGCCATGACCTCCCAGTCCTCAAGCCGATGCGGCCAGCCAAACTTCGACGTCAGCACGTGAGCGGCGGGAACGTCGTCCGGCGCGAAGGGGCGCACGGCGATGGTGGCCACGGTATCCGCGCTCACATTATCCCCGGGGCATGCAGCGGCGTGCCGTCAACCAGGCGCGAATAGCGGAACGGAGTGGGATCCACCGATGCGGGGCGGCCGGTGATCAGGTCGGCCGCAAGCTGCCCGGCGCCGGGCCCGATGCCGAAGCCGTGGCCGCTGAACCCGGCTGCCAGGAAGAAGCCCGGCAGGGCTTCGACGGGCGAAATAACCGGGATGGAGTCAGGCGTCAGATCGATCCAGCCAGCCCACAAACCGCCCACCCCGACACCGTTCAGGGCGGGATAGACGGATTTCAGTTTGGCAAGCGCCGGGCCGGCGACGGCGAGGTCGGCCGGCGGGGCAAAGACGCGGTGCCGCTCGAACGGGCTCGGGCGGTCGAACGCCCAAGACCTGGTCAACGCCTCCGGCCCCTCGACGAAGCTGCGGCCGATGCCGACCCGTAGGCTGCTGCGGCGGGACTTGAAGGTGGGCCAGAACTGCCGGGCGTAGCGCATTCCTTGAGGCGTGACCTCCAACCGGCCGCGGTTGGCGGCTGCGACGATGTAGCCGCCATCCAGCCGGCGGCTGATGGTCAGGCCCGGCATCACCAGCCCGCCCGGCGTCACCTCCGGCCCTGGGGAGGTCACGAACACGGTAGACCGGATACCGGCCTGCGGAAGGTCGATGCCGTGGCGGCGGCAGAACATGCTGGCCCAGGCGCCACCGGCACACAGCACGGCGTCGGCGACGATCCGTCCCCGTTCCGTGACCACGCCGGCCACCTTGCCGCCTGCGACGTCCAGGCCGCGCACGGCGCAGTCCTGATGGATGGTCACGCCCCGGGCGCGTGCCGCCGCGGCCAGCGCGGGAGCTGCCATGGTCGGCTCCGCCCGCCCGTCGCTCGGTGAATGCACCCCGCCAATCCAGTCCTGCTCGTTGCCGGGGGTCAGTGTCTTGGCTTCGGCCGGGCTGAGAACCCGGCTGTGCACCTGAAACTCACGCGCCATGTCGATCCATGAGGACCAAGTCGCCAGCTCTGCTTCGCTCTTGGTAACGTAGATCAGGCCGGACCGTCGGAAGCCGGTGTCGGCGCCGATCTCCTGCGACAGGCCATCCCAAAGCTCCATGCTGAGGCGTGACAAGGGCAACTCACGCTTGTCGCGATTCTGCTGGCGGCACCAGCCCCAGTTGCGGCTGCTTTGCTCCCCGCCGATCCGCCCCTTCTCGACGAGCGCGACGGAGCAGCCCGCCTTGGCCAGGTAGTAAGCCGCGGCGACGCCGACGATGCCGCCGCCGACCACCACGACGTCGGCCTGCCGCGGCAGCGCCGGGTCGCTCTCGACAGGCGCCAGTTGCGTGGGCATGGGCATCACGCTGTCACCATCTTGATGGTGCCGGCATCCACGGCGTCCGCCAGCTCGGCCAAGGTGGCGGAGTGGTAATCGGGCTTGGTGTGGGCCGACCCGAGCGTTCCACCCGAGCCTTTCATGCCCATCCGCCGCTCGATCCAGCAGACGGTGTAACCGAGTTGCCGGGCCACGCCGATGTCGTGATACTGGCTTTGCGCCACGTGCAGGATGTCATGAAGCCCATGTCCGTCGCGGCTCAGACGGCCGCGGGCGAAGGCGAAGTAGCGAGGGTCCGGCTTGTCGCATAGCGCCTCGTCCACCGTTACGGTGTCGTCGAACGGATCGCCCAGCGTGCGGGCCATGTGGTCCAGCGCCCAGCGCTGCGCATTTGTCATCGCGACCAGCTTGAAGCGGGGTTTCAGCCGTTGCAGCGCCGCGACGGAGTCCGGAAAGGCTGGCCAGTCCTTGATGGACAGTGCGAAGCCGTCGCCGATGGCGAGGTCCTCCGGCAGTCCAAGCTTCGGCGCGATGTCGGCGTAGACGCGGCGCAGGTCATCCGGAAAGCGGCCCGACCCCTTCGAGGCGCGAGACGCGCGGTAGGCTGCCAGCAGCGTATCGTCGTCATGCCGGGCCGCAGCCGCACCGCAAGCACGCCGCAAGTAGCCGAGCATCCCAGCCTCGAAGTCGATCAGGGTGCCGACGACGTCGAAGGTCAGGACCTGAGGGTCGGGCTGGGTCATAGGTCTTCTCCTGTCGTCCGCGCGCTGCGGCAGCGTAAACCGGCTCGGCCGGGCTGTGTGGCAAAACCGGGGACGCTGGCAGTATGCGTGCCACCGCTGACGCTATGTTCGGCACGATCTGCGCTAGGCTGCCGCGAGTGGTGCGAATCAAACGGAAGCATCCGTCTGACTCGCACCACCAGCATGATATCCATCCCGTCCAGGAGCGTCACGATGCTGCGGCCCAAGTTCATCAGCTTCGACTGCTACGGCACCCTGACCCGGTTCCAAATGGGTGAGCTGGCGCGGGAGATCTATGCCGGCCGAGTGCCCAACGAACGCATGGACCAGTTCGTGAGCGACTTCAGCGCCTATCGCATGGATGAGGTCCTCGGCGCCTGGAAGCCCTATGCCGACGTGCTGAAGTCGGCGGTGGCGCGCACCTGCCGAAAGCACGGCGTTTCCTTCATCGAGGCGGAAGGCCAACGCTTCTATGACGCCGTGCCGGGCTGGGGCCCGCATCCGGACGTGCCTGCCGGGCTGGCCCGCACGGCGGCCGAGTTTCCGCTGGTGGGCCTGTCCAATGCCGCCAACGAGCAGATCATGTCCAACGTCGGGATGTACGGCGCGCCCTTCCACCTCGTCGTCACGGCGGAGGACGCGCAGTCCTACAAGCCGCGGATGCGCGGGTTCGAGGTCATGCTGGACAAGCTGAACGCCCGGCCGGAGGACCTGCTGCACGTGTCGTCCTCGTTCCGCTACGACTTGATGACGGCGCACGACCTCGGGATCAAGGAGAAAGCTTGGGTGAATCGCGGGCACGAGCCGCCGAACCCGTTCTACGGCTACCACGAGATCGCCGACATCGGCGGGCTGCCTGGCCTGTTGGGCCTATGAAGCAGGTCCCGTATTGGCAGGACACCGCCGTGCCCTTCGCCGGCGGCGTGCAGGGTGCGCTGGAGGGCGAGGTGGACGTCGCGGTCATCGGCGGCGGCTTCACCGGCCTGTCGGCAGCCTTGGCGCTCGGCCAGCGCGGCGCGAGCGTGGCGGTGCTGGAAGCGGGGCGCGTGGTGGCGCAGGCGTCGGGCCGCAACGGCGGGCACGTGAACAACGGCACCGCCGTCGACGTGGGCGGCCTGGCGGCCAAGTGGGGCCTGGACCAGGCCCGGGCTCTGTACCACGCCTATGACGATGCCGTGGACACGGTGGAGCGCATCGTCACGGAGCAGCAGATCACCTGCGACTTCCGGCGCAGCGGCAAGATCAAGCTGGCCGCGAAGCCGGAGCACTATGCGAAGATGGAGCGCGGCTTCGATCTGCTGAACCAGGAGGTGGACCCGGACACCGCTTTGGTCCCGCGGGAGCGGCTGCGGGAGGAGATCGGCTCGGACGCCTTCCATGGCGGGCTGCTCCACCGCAAAAGCGCCCAGATGCACATGGGCCGCTTCGGTGCCGGACTGGCCGATGCGGCAATGCGGCATGGCGCCCGCATCTACGAGGATGCGCCGGTCATTGGGATGAAGCGTCTGCAAGGCGCGGCGCACCAGGTCGCGACGCCGCGCGGAACGGTCATGGCGCGGCAGGTCCTGGTGGCGACGGGGGCGAGCCAGCGCGGGCCGTTCTTCCACTTCCGCCGCCGCCTGGTGCCGGTCGGCAGCTTCATCATCGCAACCGAGCCGCTCAGCCCGGCCCAGCTCGACAGCATCATGCCGACCCGGCGCACGGCGACCACCAGCCAGAACATCGGCAACTACTTCCGCATCGCGCCCGACGACCGGCTGATCTGGGGCGGGCGCGCCCGGTTCGCGCTGTCCAGCCCGGCGTCGGACCTGAAAAGCGGCCGGGTGCTGGAGGCCGGGCTGCACCGCACCTTCCCGCAGCTAGGCGCCGTGCGGATCGACTACTGCTGGGGCGGGATCATCGACCTGACGCAAGACCGCCTGCCGCGGGCGGGCGAGCATCAGGGCCTATTCTATGCCATGGGCTACAGCGGGCACGGCGCGCAGATGTCCGTCCACATGGGGCAGCAGATGGCACGGGTGATGGCGGGCGAGGCGGGCGCGAACCCGCTGCGCTTCCTGCCTTGGAAGGCGATCCCCGGCCACTTCGGCCCGCCCTGGTTCATGCCCATCGTGGGCGCCTACTACCGGCTGCAGGACCGCCTGCACTGAACCGTCTCCCTTGGGGCTGCGGCCCTGAGTTTCAGGCTTGCGCGGCCAGCAGCGCGGCTTCGTCGTGCTGGCACAGCACTTCGGCGCCCTTCGACAGGCGATGCACCGGCACGGGCCGGGCATCGCAGGTGCCCGGCATCCGGACGCGGCACCGGGGAAAGAAGGCGCAGGAGTCCGGCGCCGGCCCGCGTCCGCCCGCAACGGGGGCCAATCCCGCCGGGGCTGCGCCCATGCCATCCAGCCAGCCCATCCGCAGCTCAGGCACGGATTCGATCAGCAGCTCTGAATAAGGGTGCCAGGGCGCGGCGGCGATGCTGCCACGGGTGCCGGCCTCCACGGTGCGGCCGGCATACAGCACCATCACCTCGTCGCAGACGGTGCGCACCAGATGCAGGTCATGGCTGATGAACATGGTGGACAAGCCCAGCTCCCGCCGCAGTTCGTCCATCAAGTCCAGGATCGCCGCGCCGACGATCGTGTCCAAGGCGGACGTGACCTCGTCGCAAAGGATCAGGTCGGGTTCGGCGGCCAGGGCGCGGGCCAGGTTGATGCGCTGCTTCTGGCCGCCCGACAGCTCGCCGGGCATGCGTTCGGCGGTGGCTGCTGGCAATTGGACCAGGTCCAGCAAACGGCGCAGCCGGGCGTCACGGTCGTTGCCGCGGGCGTCGTGGAAGAACGTCAGGGGGCGCGACAGGATCTGACCCACCGTGCTGGCCGGGTTGAGCGCCGTGTCCGCCATCTGGAACACCAGCTGCACCCGGCGCAGCTGGTCGCGCGTGCGCTGCGCTATGGCCGCCGGCAGCGGCTGCCCGTCCAAGGTCATGGTGCCCGACGCCATGGGCAGCACGCCGGCGATCACCCGGGCCAGCGTGCTTTTGCCGCAGCCGGACTCGCCGATGACGCCGAGCGAGGCCCCGCGCGGGATCGACAGGCTGATGTCATGCAGCACGGGAACGGCAGGCCGCCCGGCGTGGTCGCGCGGGCCGTATCCTGCGACCAGGCCACGCACCTCCAGCAAGGGCGTGGCCGGCGCGACGGGAGTTGCCGGGCCGCGTGGCCTGGGTGCCGCGGCGGCCAGCAGGCTTTGCGTGTAAGGGTGGGCGGGGGCGAGCAGGATTTGCTCCGTCGCGCCGACCTCGCGGATTTCGCCGTCGCGCAGCACGATGATCCGGTCGGCGATCTGCGCCACCACGGCCAAGTCATGCGACACATAGACCGCAGTCGTGCCGCGCTGCCGCACGACGTCCTTGAAGGCGCGCAGCACCTCGATCTGCGTGGTCACATCCAGGGCGGTGGTCGGCTCGTCCAGCACCACCAGCTCCGGCCCGGCGATCAGCGCCATCGCCGCCATCAGCCGCTGCAATTGCCCGCCCGAAACCTGGTGCGGGTAGCGCGCGCCGACCGTCTCGGGGTTCGGCAGCGCCAGCGCCCTGAACAGCTCGACGGCCCGGTGCTCTGCCTTCGCTTGGGTCATGCCGCCGTGGATCAGCACCGCCTCCGTGACCTGCGACATGATGGTGCGGGACGGGTTGAAGGCGGCGGCGGCGCTTTGCGCCACGTAGGACACCCGCCGGCCGCGCAGCCGCCGCAGCCCGCGCGGCGGCAGCTGCAGGATTTCCGTGTCGCCGATCCTGATCTGCCCCGCGGCGATCTGGCAGCCCGGCCGGGCGTAGCCCAGCAGCGACAGGGCGATGGTGGTCTTGCCCGAACCAGACTCGCCGATCAGGGCAACCACCTCTCCCGGGGCGATGGAGAACGAGACGTCGTTGACGATCGGCACGGCCCGTCCAGCGGCGTCTCGCACCGTGACGCGGAGGCCCACCACGTCCACCAGCGCCCGCATCAGCGGCTCCGCCGGCGGCGCGGCAGGTTATCGACCAGCAGGTTCATGCCGATGGTCAGGGTGGCGATGGCGATGGCCGGGGTCAGCACCGCTGCCGCGCCTTCGGCCAGGCCGCCGATGTTCTCCCGCACCAAGGCACCCCAGTCGGCCTGCGGCGGCTGTATGCCCAGGCCCAGGAAGCTCAACCCGCTCAGCAGCAGCACGACGTAGACGAAGCGCAGCCCGAAATCGGCCAGCACCGGACCCAGGATGTTGGGCAGGATTTCCTGCCGTACCAGGTACCACGTGCCCTCGCCCCGCATGCGGGACACCATGACGAACTCCAGTGCGTTCACGCCGATGGCCAGCGACCGGGCGATCCGGTAGGCGCCGGGCGTGTAGATGACTGCCGATATCACCACGAGGGTCGGTACGGCGGACCCGAGGGCGGCCACCACGACCAGCGCCAGCATCTTGCTGGGGATGGAGACCACGGTGTCCAGCGTGCGGCTGAGCACCGCGTCCACCGCCGATCCCCATACGGCGGCGCACATGCCCAGCAGCAGGCCGGTGCCGCTGGCCAGCAGCGTCGCGGCCAGGGCAACGCCCACCGTGGTGCGGGCGCCGGACAGGATGCGGCTGAGCATGTCGCGCCCCAGGTAGTCGGTCCCCAGCGGGAACGCGGTGCTGATGGGGCTGAACACGTCGTCGTCCACGATCTGTCCCACGTCGTGCGGGGCAATGGAAGGACCCAGCACCGCCATGGCGATCCAGAACGCGACCAGGACCAGCCCGACGCCGCCCGGCAGCGTGACGTGCGGCCAGCGGATGCGGCGGCGCCGGGCCGCGTCGCCGCTCATGGATGGCGCAGGCGCGGGTTGGACAGGATGGCGATCAGGTCCGCCGCCGTGACCAGCACCAGGTAGGCCGCGCAGAAGATCATGGCGCACGCCTGCACCAGCGGCATGTCGCGGGTGGATACGGCATCGACCATCAGCTTGGCGATGCCGGGGTAGTTGAAGATGGTCTCGACGATGATGACGCCGCCCAGCAGGTAGGACAGCGACAAGGCGACGGCATTGGCGATCGGGCCGATGGCATTGGGCAGCGCATGGGCGAACACGGTCCGGATGGGACCGACGCCCTTCAGCAGCGCCATTTCGACATAGGGCGCGCCGAGCTGGTCGATCACGGCCGCCCGGGTCATGCGCACCATCTGCGCCATTATCACGGCGCATAGCGTCAGGACAGGCATGGCGAAAGCCCGGACGAACTGGCCGAAGGACTGGATGTCGCCGACGTAGGACAAGGCGGATATCCAGCGCAGCTTCACGGCGAATATCAGCACCGCAGCCGTCGCCACCAGGAACTCCGGCACCGACACGACGCACACGGACAGCACGCCCACCACCCGGTCATAGACGGAATCGCGGAACATGGCGCTGCTGATGCCGATCAGCAGCGCCAGCGGCACGGACACGGCGGCCGTGGTGCCCGCCAGCAACAGCGAGTTCGGCAGCCGGCTGCCGATGAGGCGGGCCACCGGCACGTCGTTGACCAGCGACGTGCCGGGATCGCCGGCCAGCAGCCCGCCGATCCAATGCGCGAAGCGCACCGGGGCCGGCTGGTTCAGCCCCATCGCTTCCCGCAGGCCGGCCACCGCCTCCGGCGTGGCGGACTGGCCCAGCAAAGCCTGCGCGACGTCGCCCGGCAGCAGGCCGGTGATGACGAACACGGCCACCGCCACCAGCAGCAGTGACACCAGCCCGGCGGCGATGCGTGCCGCCAGCAGGCGCAACAGGCTTACGCGCCGCACGCGCCCTCCGACTTCATGCGCCCAGCCTCATATCT
>CAXTJW010000049.1:0-15670 GCA_964244305.1 uncultured Acetobacteraceae bacterium | reverse complement strand
TTATTCGATCGCCGCGGTCAGTGCGGGCCCAAGGTGCTGGCCACGTAAGCCTGGTAGGCCTGCACTCGGCGAGCGTAGCGTTGAGAGCCAGCAGCGAGGAAGACCGGCTCAATCTGGTTCAGCTCCGCCGAGGCCTGTTGCATCAAGCCCCTGCCACCGTAGGCCAAGGTCACGCGGCCTGCTTCGATTAGCGAGATGGCATGGATTAGTCTGGTATACGCGATCTCGAGCGGCAGCTTGGTGGTGAGATGGCTGACCGTTTCGACTGCGGATTGCGCGATAAAGGCGGCGAGCATCCATTCGGAGGCGTCCGTTCCGTCCAGCCGAGCTATCTTCTGGTGCCAGAGGCTGAGATTGGTCTGCATCACCAGCCAGGGGACCGGGTCGCGATGGACGTCGTAGACGACGAGGGTGGCTTCGAAGCGGCCCAGGGCCAACTTGGCGGCGGCGTGGTCGTGCTGCAGGAAGGCCACCTCGCCTTGCGGTGCGGCAATGGTCTGCTCGAGGTCGGCCCAATCCTTCGTGTGAGGCAGGCTGTCAACGATGGGGATAATGTCGGTGGCCTCCGCCACGGATTGCTTCGCCAGGGCGAGGTGGTCATCCGGCTGCTGCGTCGCGTTGGAAAGCTCCATCAGCAGAGTGGCCACCCGGCTGTGCAGCCTGACCCACAACATAGTGTCTGCCGAGCGGGAGAAGGTGTCGGCTACGGGGCGGAGCAGGGCGAGGCCACGCTCCAGCGCGGCCGAGTCGCCGCCCCAACGGCCGATCGCGTCGAGCGAGTCTGCTACCAGGAGCATGTCGGTGGGGGCGCAGAGGGCGCCGTCCCCGGACGAGCAGGCAGCCTCGGCGGTGAGCGCGGCATCGAGAGCGAGCTGGTAGACGCGCAGGTCGCCGCTCTGGCTGCCGATGCCCTCCATGTCGAGGGCGAACTCGCGCAGCACCGGCTGGAGGCTGGCGTGACCAGTCGGTTGGTGCTGGAGCATGGCGACCAGGCTTGCGCTGGCGAGCTGAGCGTCGCGCAAACTGGCGGGTGGCCATCGGCGGCCGCGTTCGGCGTACGCGATGGCGAGGTTGCCGTAAGCCGCCCCGAGGTCGCCGCCCATCGCCACCTTGGCGCAGGCGGCAGCAAGAGTGCCGCCCTTGTCGGGCGAGGCCGGTGGCGGAGGGCAGGCCTGTGCGACCAGCGGGATGTCGGGTCCGAGCAAGCTGCCCAGGGGCAGTGCACGACCGACGCCTGCGGGCAACGGGTCGGCCATGGCGGGGGAAAGCCACAGCGCCAGACCGAAGACCATGGCAACGCGTTGCTTGAGGTCGGGCAGGCTGCGGCCTCCTGATCTGGGTCAGCCGCGTGGATAGCGGACGTGACGCGCGAGAGTCCAGGCTGGCCACCCTCGTTGCTCTATACGATTCATGTGACGGACGTTATGGAAAACGAGGTCGCATCATTGCAACAGGGTGGTTTCCTGTATGAGCTTACCATTGTTTGCAACAATCTTCCAGAGAAGGGCATTGTTGATGTCATCTTTCTTTACAAGCCATCTGTCAAGCATGGAGATATTTTCAGAATTGCGCCAGTTTTCCATTCCAAATAGATAATGTTCGGAAAAATCAGAAGGCCATTCCTGTTCCTGAAAAGCTTTGACCATCGCTCGCTGATGCAATATTGGTGTTGCGTCGAAATAGGTCCATACGCCAGATCTTTGGCCTTGTGCAAACCAAGTAAGCCCTTCAACCAGAAGAAACAACGCGCTGGGCAAGCCGTAAGTTGGATCTTTTGCCTCGAACCGAGTGGAGCCGCAAAGCACTGATGAAAGCCAGCATAGCCCAAAATAGTCTTTTTCATCGCATAGCTTTCTCAGATACTCCGTCGAGACAACTTCGTGCATGGCTGTTTCCAACTCGCTAGGCGCATCTTAGTTATACTTGCTCCCCAACAACACCGATCTGCTCCGCGCTGTCAAACGCCTGTCCGGTGATGTGCCAGGCAACGTGCAGGCCAGAACAGACGAACTGGCCTTCTGGATCGCGGTAAGGGACGCCCATTACTGAGCGCCCCCGCACAGAACCGTACGTGCGGAATTCCCGCCTACAGCTCCCACCTTGGGTGTTTGACGCGGAAGCGCTGAGCTGGCCAGGGGTGGGTTATCCGAGGCTTGGGTAGCCAGCGATCTGCCAGTCTCCCCATGCTCCGCCAGGTCGTCCGATCTCTCTGGCTGCGCCTGCGCAGGGCGCGTCGCCAGAGTTCAACGACGTGGTAGCGGAACGCCGACAGGGCGCGTGTGTTGCCGGGCACGGCGTGGTAGGCGAAATAGCCACGCACCACCATTCCCAGCCACTCCCCCTGCTCGGAGTGCATCACAAAACGGGGGCAATTGGCCTGACTGGGGCCGGTAAACCAAACGAGCTGTTTTCTGCCTCGTCCGGTTCGGCCTTGGACGGCGGCTGGGACCTCGGCCATCGGCGCCGGAAGGCGTCCTCCAGTTCGCGTTGAGCACGCGCGTTCGGGCTTGCAAGGCCAGGTGAGCGCCAGCTTGGGTCCAGCGCATCGACTGCCTTTTCGAGAACCGCTTGGAGACGACCTGGTTGACCGCGCTCTCGACGAAGCCGGTCGAGATGCGCTCGCCGGCCCGGTGCCGCTCGCCATAGTTGATGATCTGCCCCGCGTTGCGCCGCAGGTAGGTCGCAAGCTCCTCGGCGGCAGTGTGCAGTCGCCTGAGCTTGCCCTTGGCCTCCGCCATTCCCGCCGTCTTCTCCTTGGCGTCCTCCTCCCGGCCCCAGGCATCGTCGGCCAGCTCCTGGGCGGCATCAACGGCTTGCCGGGCGTGACCATGCCAGAGCAGCCACTTCAGCTGTTCCAGATTGCGCAGCCGCTGTTCCGTCCAGCCTGGATCAGCCGGGCACGCGCCCTTGGCCATCTGCCGCAGCACGGTCAGCCGCATGGTGACATGGAACCAGTCCAGCACGTGCTCGGTTTCGGGGCCGACCCGCGCCACGAGCCGGCGCACGCTCTCGCCCCCGTCCGACATGAGCACGAGCTTCTGGTTCGGCGCGTAGCCCTGGGCAGCACGCACGTCCAGCAGGCGCCGGCGCGGGTGGTCGTCATGGGCCTGGACAAAGGCGAAGCACTTGGCCGGGCGCGGCGGATCGTCCTCGGGAGCGTTGCGACTGAAGCCCGGCACCGACTTGCCGGCGATCACCTCAAACCAGGACCCCGCTCTGTCCCGCACGAAGCCGCCATCCACGCCGACGTAGGCCGGCCCATCCGGAGGCGGCATCTCGTCCAGGTCGCGCTGGCAGCCCGACCAGGCCCAGGCTGCTCCGTCTGGCTCCTCGCCCATCGCGGCTTCCTCGCAAGTAGCGACGGCGTGCAGGTGCCGGCGCACCCGCTCGGGCGCGATCGGCCGATCCATTGGCAGCACGTCGCCCAGCATGCGGGCGGCTAGGCCGTAGGAAACCAGCGCGCCCCAGCGCGTCTCAAGGTAGAGCAGCTCCGGCGTGGAGCGCCCAGGCAGGAGGTCGGCAAGGGGGCTGAACGAGGCACGATCTCCGGCGCTGGGATCAGCACCGCATCGGCAGCGGCGCAGGCGCATGGCCGTGAGAGGGAGCGTGCCGAACGCGGTGCGGCAGGTGAGCGGGTGGTGGCCCTTGATGCCCCGATCCGTCCCACAAGCCAGGCAGCGCTGGGCTGCGGCCTCATGAGCCGCAACCTGTTCGGCCACAACCGCGGCCTGCAGCTCGGCCAGGATCGCCTTGCCCTCGGCCAACGTCAGGCCGAGCGTTTCTGCTGTCAGCGAGCCCCGCTCAACGGCGGCGCTGATGGCGCGAGTGGTTGAGCAACCGTCTGCCGCAGCTTCTTCAATGGCCAAGGTCAGGGTGAACTGGATCGTCATCGCGTCGCCTCCGCGGTTGGTGTTGCAAGCTGCGCCAGCGACCTGTTCGCACGCCGCCGGTCGAAGCCGGCCAGCAGCACGTCGCGCCGCCGCTGCCGGGCAAGCGCCAGCCGCAACTCGTCCTCGCCCACCGCGTCCAGCGCATCGCGCGCCGTACCGTCACGCGCGTCCAAGACGGCGCGGCCGAACGCGACCATAAGGTCCAGGTCCTCAGCATAGGTCAGGCCCAGCAGGTCGCCCCTAATCTCGTCCAGCGCCTCGGGGCCCGCGCACCACTCTGGTGGGCAGGAGTGCTGGCCCCCAACGCAACGCGGGTAGCGGCACCGGAGCTGGGCGGGGCCGACGGCCTCGACGCGCAACTCGTGCTCCCACCCGGCAAAGTGGTTGTACGTGTAGGTGAAGCGTTCGCCCGCACGCAGCCGCAGGTCGGCCAGGAGCACACGGGTCAGGCCAGCATATTCGCCGTCATACCGCCGGCCGAGGATGCGGAAGCAGTGGAGGTGCAGGTCTTCCCACCCCATAGCCGCCTGGATCGCGTCGTGCAGCTCGGCGAGCGGTGTGGATGCCAACACCTCGATCCGGCGCCAAGGGGCCGGCTTGACGCCGAGCAGCGTGATCCGGAGCCGCGTCACCATGGGCGTGTTCTCTCCGCCCGCCTGCATCACGGCCGTGTCTCGGCCTCGGCAACGTAGGCGTAGAGGGTGGGCTTGGAGATCCCCATCAGCCGGCAAATCTCGCGCGCAGTCTTGTCCTTGGCGCAGTAAAGGTCGACGGCGTGCGCGCGGCGTTCGGGCGACAGCCGGTGCTTGCGCCCGCCCTTGCGGCCGCGGGCACGCGCGGCATCCAGGCCGGCTCGCGTGCGCTCGCGTTCCAGCGCGCGCTCGAATTCAGCCAGAGCGGCGAAAAGATGGAAGGTGAGCTTCCCGTTGATCGTCGAGGTGTCGATGCCTTCGGTCAGCAAACGAAGCTGGACGCCAATCTCCTCCATGCGACGCACGAGCGCGATGAGATCGGACAAGGAGCGGCCGAGCCGGTCGAGGCGCCAGACCACAAGGCTGTCGCCGGAGCGCGCATACTCGAGGGTGCTCACAAGGCCCGGCCTTTCGGCCTTGGCCACGGACCGCCGATCCTCAAACGAGCGTTCACATCCGGCTCGCGCCAGAGCATCACGCTGCAAGTCGAGGTGCTGGTCCTCGGTCGAAACCCTGGCGTAGCCGATCAGCACAGACGCGCCCCCACCCGCTGGCAGCAAACCCATCAGCCTTTACGCAACCCTGCCGTAGATTGCCTGACCACATTGCCTTGCCTCGGACGAGCAGCAGACGCGAGAAGGGCAGTGCTCACCGTTTGTCGGGCAAAGAACCGCTCGTTTGACTTACCGGCCCCGCCGTACTCGGTCAGCCCGGTTGCCCTCGATTTGTGATGGGCCCCCATACAAGGCCTATTCGCGATTCCAGTCAGGGCGATACCAATCTAGACGTGCGGTCTCGGGGTGAGGTGGTGCAAGCCCTTCCCTTTGATCCTATCCTGCAAACCCCGATCCGGCGGCATCGAGCTGGATGGCGGCCACCGTGACGTTGTCGTGCCCGCCCCCATCCAGGGCGTGGTGCAGCAGGGCCGCACACACCGGGCCCGCCTCCATCCGGGACATGCCGGGGCAGGCGTGCAACAGGGCCGCCGGAGTGTCCGCGTAGTTCCACAGACCGTCCGTGCACAGCAGCAGCCAGCCTGTCCGCGGCATTGCCACGATGCGGACGGCAGGCTCGGGGCACGGGCTGAACGCCGCGAAGTCCGTGGTGCCCAGGCAATGGACCAGTGCATGGGCCCGGCGGTCGCGCATCGCCTCCGCCAGCGGCATGGTGCCGGCGTCCACCACCATGTTCACCCAGGAATGGTCGTGCGTCAGCAGCGCGGAGTTGCCCTCGGACAACACGAAGGCGCGGCTGTCGCCCAGCCATCCCAGCACCACGTCCAAGTCCTCGCCAGCTTGTCTCACGACGGCTGCAACCAAGGTGCAGGCGGGTGGGTCCACGTCGGCCTGGCGGTCGTAGGGCAGGGCGCACACCGCGGCATGGGCGGCCACGACGGCCTCCCGCATTACGGACTCGGACACTCCGGTGCCCGCGTCCTGCAGCACGGCGAAGGCTGCCTGGGCTGCCACGGCCGCTGCCGCCGCGGGGGTCTGCGAGTTCGAGACGCCGTCGCACACCACGACGATGCTGCCGGCGCTGCCCGCTGCCGGGCCGCCGAGCAGGACGGCGTCCTGGTTCTCGCGATGCTTGCGCCCGGGGTCGGTGACGGCGGCGAGCCCGGGGCCGCGCAGCACCAGGCCGGCCGCGGCATCCCGCATCTGCGCCCCGCAATCGGCGCAGAAGCCCTCGGCGTCGAGGCTGCCGGTGCCGCACGCGGAGCAGGCGGAAGAAGGCGCCACGGCCAGTGCCGGCCCCAGTACCGCGCCGCAGTCGGCACAGAAGCGGTCGCCGGGCGCGTGGGCTGCCCCGCAGGCCGGGCAGTGCAGCGCTGGGTCGCTCATCGGCGCATCAAAGCCAGGTGCGCGGGCGGACGGCGTTGGCACGGTCCACGAAGGCGATCCGCGCCGCACGGTCAATCGACAGCCGGGCACAGGCGCGCAACGCCATCTCGGCCCGGTGGCGCAACGCCTCCGGACGCATCGGAACCCCCAGCAGCGTCGTGGCCCCTGTCGGCAACGGCCCGGCGCCGGCCTGATGCGCCGCTTGTTCCGCCAGCCGCGCCTCGGCCTGGTGGCGCAGGATGTCGTCGCGCGACATGGCCATCAGCAGCTCCGACGCGCGCGCCAGCCCGGTCCCGTCCGGCATCGCGCACAGCGCGTCCACCGCAGCCAGCTGTGCGTCGGACCGTACGGTGGCGCCATCGGGCACGCGCCCCAGTGCCTCGACCGCGCCCGCCAGGTCCCCGGCCGCGGTCCGGCACCGCGCGAGGCCGAACGCCGCCGCCGTCAGGGCCGGGTCTGTCAGGCTGGCGGTGTCGTATAATCCTGCCGCCTCGCCCAGCCGCCCCCCAGCCTCCAGCGCCAGAGCCAGCGCCAGCTTGGGCACGGGTTCCCCGGGGATCTCGCTGTAGACACGGTCCAGACACTCGACGGCCTCGTCCGTGCGCCCCTGCGACAGATAGAGCTTCCCGCAATACCAGTCGGGCCGCCAATCATTGGGGTCGACGCCGGCGGCCGCGTCCAGCAGGCGCATGATCCCGCCACCATCCGCCTCGCCGGCCTCGCCCGCCTCGATCAGCGCGTCGGCCTGGCGCAGTCGCAACTCCGACGACTCCGGGGAGCCGCGGGCGGCGGCCAGCGCCTGAGCCCGCGCGTCCGGGTCCGCGGCGGCGCTGGCGGCGAACACCTCAGCGGCGGCGGGGTCTTCGGGGTCGAGCCGCAGGTCGGGCAGGCGGCGCCAGGCCCCGTCCAGCGCGGCAGGTGCGATGCCGGGCGGGTTGCGTTCGCGCAGGAACACCGTGCTGTCGGCGGACGGCAGGGGGGCCGTGCGCGCCACCATCTCGCGCAATACGCCCAGCAACTGCCGAGCCATCTCGTCCGCATCGGCGAAGCGCGCCTCGGGCTGGGCCGCCGTCGCCTTCTGCAGGAAGCGGTAGAGGCTTTCGTGGTCGGCCAGCGGCAGGCCGAGATGCATCGGCAGCATCACGGGCGGCGTGCCGGGCAGCGTCGCGGTGACGACCACGTCCACGGCCGTGACGCCCTGGGGGGCCGTGCCGCTGAAAAGCCGGCGCACGGGGTCGAACGACAGCCAGGGGGGCAGGGGTGCGCCGCCGGGCGAGCCGGCCCGCAACGCCGCCTGAGCGCCGGACCCGGCCGCCTCCAGCTTGGCGAGGGGCACGGAACACAGCAGCTCGTTGGGCGGCGGCAGGCCGTTGGCGTAGCGATTGCCGATGTCGAACTCCATCAGCAGCACGGCCAGCGTGCGCCCGATGGTGTAGAGGTCGGAGGCCGCGACAGGGTCGTCCGCGGCCTCGGGCGCCTGGTAGCCGACGGTGCCGTACACGTCGCCGCCGGGGTCGCCGATGCGGCGGACGGCGCCCATGTCGATCAGCTTCACGTCGTCGCCTTCGAGCATGACGTTGTCGGGCTTGAAGTCGCAGTAGACCAGGCCCTGGGCGTGCAGGTAGGCGAAGGCCGGCAGGATGCCCAGGATGTAGGACACGGCCTCAGGTGGCGGCAGCGGGCCCTGGTCCTTGCGGATCGCCTTGAGCGTCCGGCCGCCCACGTGTTCCATGACGATGTAGGACTCGGACTCGTGCGTCAAGAAGGTGTAGATGCCGACGATCTTGCCGTGCTTCACCGCCGCGAGGAACTGCCGCTCGGCGATGGCGGCCGCCGCTGCCGCCTCGTCCTTGCTGTTCAGCAGGCCCTTCAGCACGACCCAGCGGTTGAGCCCTGTGTCCATCGCGAGATAGATCCAGCCCAGGCCGCCGAACGCGATGGGGCCGCGCACCTCGTACTGCCCGGCCACGATGTCCCCGGCCTTCAACGCGGGGCGGAAGCTGTATTCGGCGCCGCAGTTGGAGCAGAACCGCTTTTCCGGGTTCACCTTGTTCTTACAGTTCGGGCAGAAGCACTTGTCGGGCGAGACGATTGGGTTCGCCATGACCAGCGTGAGCGGATCGGCCGACGGCATGACGGGCATCTGCACCAGGCCGCCGCCCAGGGCGCGCCGCCGGGTGCTGCTGCCGCGCGTGCCCCGCCCGCTGCCGCGGCCCGTGGCGCCCGTGGCTGCGGTGCCGGCCGTGCCGATGGTTCCGGTCGAGGGCTGCGGCCGCCGCGCGCCGGTCACGCGCCCGGTCCGGACATAGCCGCCGGTGCGGGCAACCTGGCGGGAGGATGACGTCACCGCTGTGACGGCCGTCGTCCCGGGGCTGTCGGCGGGGCGGCCGCAGGTGTCGCAGAAGCCGTCCTCGATGGTGCCGTTGCAACCGGGGGCGCTGCATTTCATGGGGGCTTATCCGTGCCTTGCGGTGATGGCCAGGCTGGCCTCGTAGGCGGCCAGGCCGCGGCGCCCGGAGTCGAGGTCGGCGGGGCCGCCCAGCAAGGCTGTGCGGACTTGGGCGGCGATGGCGTCCAACGCCGGGTCGGCGCCGGGGTGGCGGGCGCGGTGCTTGGCCTGCAGGGCGCCGAAGCGGCCCCGGAGGTCGTCCCGGGCGGCCAGTTGGGCGGTCACGCCGTTCAGCACGCGCTGTCGGCCTGCCGCTGCGCGGGTTGCCAGCACGGTCCAGCTTTCGAGGCCCTTGGTGAACGCCTCGGTCCGCCCGGATTGCAGCGTGCGCTCCAGGCGGTCCAGCCACCCCGGCAATTCGGCCTCGTCAGGCGGCGACGTCGGCAGCGACAGCCCGGCGACGAGGGGGGACGCAGCGGCGATGGCGTCGTGCGCGCGGCCGTGGAGAGCTGCGAGGTCCGCCAGGCTGACCCGGGCAGCTTCAAGCGCCTGCGCCCCGTGCGCCTGCCGCACGCGGACGTCTTCGGCGGCGGCGGACGCGGCATCAACGGCAGGACGCAAGGCTTCGAGCGCATCGAAGGCCGCCACCGGGTCCGGCGCGTGGCAGGCAGCCAGGCGTGCCGCAAGGTCTGGGGCTTCCGGGCGGCCTTCGGTGGCGAGTGCCCCGATGGCGGCGTGCAGGCGGCCGTGCAGGGCGGTCCCGGCCTCTGCCGCGGTGGCGATCCGTTCCAGGGTGGCGCGGGCGGTGTCGAAGGCACCCTCCATGGTGGCCAGCAGCCCGGACGGGGACACGACGACCGTCTCGGTGGCGTCGCCCAGCAGGCGGCGGTGCAGCACTGGGGAGGCGCCGAGCGCCACGGAGATCGAGGGGCCATCGAGGATACGGGATACAGCTGCGAGGTCGCCGGGCATCCAGAGGCGGGCGGCGGCGGCCCTGGCGGCCTCGGCCTGGTCGATGGCGCCGTTCAGCAGCAACACGCCCTGCCAAAGCTCGTCCAACGTCGCCACCAGGCGCCCGGCATCGCCGGTGCCGCCGTTCGCGCGGGCGGCGGCCTTCAGGGCAGTGAACTCGGGCAACTCGCCGAGTTCCGCAATGTTGCGGCTGGCCGCGGCGAGGCGGGTGCGCCAGGCAACCAGCGCGGCGTCGACGCGGGCGAGGGCCGGGTTCGGGATCACATGTATTCCCGGTACCGGGGCCACAGCCCGGCGGCTGTGAGGACGGCGATCAGCAGGAGTGCGGCCAGTAGGGCAGGGGGCGTCCATCCGACCAGTCGCTGGGCGGCCGCGACGTCGCGGTCGAACTCGTCCTGGTTCACGGCGATCGTGCGGTCGAGCGCCACCTGCAGCGCCGCGACCGCCGGGGCGGCGGCGTCGTTGCGCGTGCGCATCGCGTCGAGGCGTTGCACGGGTGCGCCCAGCGCACGGACCCAGACAGCGGCGGCGGTGGTGTCCAGAAGGGCGCGGACGGCGTCGCTCGCAGGGTCGCGTTCGGCCGGGGCGAAGGTGATGTTGGCCAGCTCCTTGCCCAGCAGGCCGCCCATGGTGGGTAGGGCGGCCAACGCGCCGGCAGGATTGCCCTCCACCTCCAGCCGTTGCGCGGTGAGGAGGTGGGCGCGCAGGTCGGCGACGACCTTGGGGTCGCGCGTGTCGATGTCGAGCAGGATGCGGGCATGGGCCTCGAAGGCGGCCTGTTGCGCGGGCCGGTCCGCGGGGTCCAGCAGCCAGTAGGACAGGGCCCCGTTCAACGCCGCCGCGGCCCCTTTGGCGGCGAACAGCGGGTCGAGGCTGTCGTAGCAGTCCGCCTTGGCAGCGCGGATGTCCTCGCGCTCGTGCAGCATCCCCACCAGTAGGCCGGCGGTGAGGCCCACGGCGAGCAGGGTGGCCAGCGCGAGGGCCGGGCTGACCATGCGGTGGGTGCGGCGCCAGAGATACCACTGGACCCCGGCGAGCGTGCCGGCCACCAGCGCGGCGGCTGCGACGGCCAGGGCGCCCGATGCGACGGCCAAGCCCATGTAGGCGCTGTAGGCGGCCTCCAGCGGGGCGCGGTTGCTGGCGGCGAGGGCGTCCGCCTCCGGCAGCGCGAAAGCGGTCATGAGGCGGTGCGACCACTGCAGGCGCTGGGTGGCAAAGGTGGGGTTGCCAGCGTCGGCCTCGCGCACCTCGGCAAGGGAGGCGTGGTACTCGCCCACCCAGCGCAGCAGGCCCTGCAAGGCGCTGGTTTCCGCGGTGTAGGTGATGTTGCGGCTGGACTGGACGACCAGGGCATCGAGCGTCGCCTTGTCCGTGCGCCAGCGGTGCGAGGCGCCCGTGGCGGAGAACCCGGCCGCCAGCGCGTCGTCAGCTGCGGCGGCGTCCATGTCCGACAGCGTGGCCCCGATCCGCAGCGCCAGCACGACGGAGGGCTCGGCGTCCATGCCGATGGTCCGGATCGTGGATGCGGCGCGCGCGGACGCGCTCAGGCCGGCGGCGGCGGCGATCAGCAGCGAGAGCAGCACGGCACCGAGGCACAGCGCGATCCGCCCGGGCGTGTCCGACACCCACCGTCTGGCCAAGCCCGTTGCGCTGCGCCGCAGGGCTGGCGGCAAGGCGTCCATGTCAACGGCCCCGCAAGGTGATGCGGGTCCAGCAGCCGAGCGTCACCTGGTCGCCCTCCGCCAGGGGCGTGACGACGTTGGGCTCGACCGCGGCGCCGTTCAGCCGGGTGCCGTTCATGCTGCCGAGGTCCACCAGCGCCATGCCGCCGTCTGGGCGGCGGATGAGGCGGGCGTGGCGGCGGGAGATGCCGGGGTCCGGGATGACGACCTCCGGGTGGATGTCGGCGCTGTCGGAGCGGCGGCCGATGAGGTGGTCCTGCATGTCCAGCGCGAACAGGCGCTCGTTGCGGTCGGTGGGCTCGGGGTCCTCGGGCTTGCGGAGGGTGGGGTCGACCTGGGCCAGCAGCTCCCAGCGCGGGCCCGCCGCGGTGGCCGGGTCAGGGACCAGGTCCGGGACGGGCAACGGCCTTGCGGGCGTGGGTGCGGGCGAAGGAGGCGGGGCAGCGCCGAAGGGCTGATGGGTGACAAAGTCGTAGCGGCAGGTGTCGCAGAAGCGCGCCTGGGGTCCCGGGCGGAGCTCGCCGCATACCGGGCACACCTCCCCCAAGCCAGTCTGCACGGGGGCTTGCCCGGGCGCGGGACTGGACGCCACGACCGGGGCAGGCGACAAGGCTGCGGCCATCGCGGCGCCGCACTCCGAGCAGAACTCTGCGTCGGTCGAGGCCTCGTCGCAGTGGGGGCAACGCAGGTCCACGGCCGGGCTAGTCCCGCTTCACGCGCACCGTCCGGGTGCTGCCCACATCCAGGTCCATGACCGCCACCTTGTCCGCGCCCCGGCGCAGCCGCACGGTGCCCTGCGCCTCGTCCACCACGTCCACCACCTGGCGCAGGCGGCGCGTCGTCTCCTCGTCGCCGGACTGCTGCGCCAGTTGCAGCGCGCGGCCGAGCCGGATGGTCGCGGTGCCGTCGTCGTGGCGCTCCATCGCCTCCAGCCCCTCCTGGATGGCCCGCGCCTTCTCCGCCTGGCCGGTGTAGTGCGCGACCTGGGAGTCGATCCGGGCCGAAAGACTGGCGTCGTCGGTCCAGGTGCAGGTGACGTTGGCGCCTGGCGTGGCCTGGTCCGCCCGGGTGGCCGGGTCGGGCGTCACGATCGAGGGGCGGCACACCAGCATCTGCTCGCCCGTCTGCAGCGGGACGACGATGAACGAGGCGCAGTAGTCCTGTGTTCCCTCACTCCAGGCGCCCAACGGCAGGTCGACGGCGCGCTGGTCCACGGGGCGCAGGCTGGACAGCAGGTCGATCTCGGTGGGGTAGCCCTGCTTGAAGCCGGTCAGGCGGGTGTTCTTGGGCATCCACAGGCGCAGCCGCACGTCCGCCACGCCCAGCGCCATGGCGGCGGCCATCGTGGCGCTGAAATCCGCAGCCATCCCGGCGGGGTCCGCCACCAGTTGCGCGGTGCCCAGCAGCGTGTCGGCGATGCGGCGCAGCTCCTTGGGCGACCAGTCCGTGCCCACCCCCCGGCAATGCGCCTGATACAGCCCGGCGCCCGCCGTCAGCTCCAGCCCCAGCGGCCGCTCGTCCTCGGTGCCGTTCTGGCCGTCGGTCAGCAGGATCACCTGGCAGACGGCGCCGGGCCGGGTCGCGAAGACGCCGCGTGCGGCCGCGAGCCCGGTCGAGAGCGCCGTGCCGCCCCCGGCCTCGATGCGCTGGATCTGCGCGTGGGCCGTCCGCTTGCCGTCAGCGTCCGCCCGCGTCAGCGGCACGGTCATGCGCGCCTTGGTATCGAACGCCACGACGAAGAACTCGGTGTCGTCGTCCATGGCGTCGACCGCCACCCGCAGCGCGTGCTTCAGCGCCTCCATCTTCGGGCCGCCCATGGAGCCCGAGCGGTCGCCAAGCAGCCCGATCACCCGCTGCGGCGCGGCACGTGGCGCGCCACCCGCCTCGCCGGCCGCCGAGAGGCTGAACACCACGTCCACCCGCGTGCCGCCCGCGGGCAGGTTCGCGTTGAGGAAACTCTCGATTTTGAACTGCATAGTGACCCCGTCACGCCTCGAGGGCGCGGTCGGCGTGATCGCGCAGGCTGTCCAGCAGCTTCGCCTTCACGTCGCCGATCTGCCGCACCGCCTCATCGCGCTTCACGCGGTTGGCGCGGTCCATCTCCAGCCCGCGGTTGATGATGCCCACCATGCGGTCCGACACCCGCGTAAGGCTCGCCACGTCGTCGGCCATGTCGCCCTGGCTGGCCTTGGCCTTGGTGTAGGCGCTGTCGAGCGCATCGATGCCGATCTCCTGCAGCTCGCGCGTGATCTTGCGGCGGGCGGCGGTGGCGTCCGACGCGCGGCCGATGCGTTCCAGCGCCGCGACTCGCACCAGGGCACTTTTAAAGTCGGGCAGGTCGAACAGCACCGTGTCGAGCGTGTTCTGGATTTCGATGCGGCCGGCCTGCTGCGCGGTGCGGATCTGCGGGATGGCCAGGATGCCGCGGGTGAAGGCGACGTGCATCCGCACCAGCCGGGTCTCGAAGGCGGCGATCTGTTCCGAGACGTCGCGGAGTCGGGCCATGCGGATGGGGTCGCGGCTGTGCCGCACCTCTTCCCGGAGGGCCGCGTGGTCCGCGCGCATCCGCAGCGCCGCCTGCTGCCCGCCGGCGATGAACACCTCCATCTCGCGCAGGTTGTCCTCTGTCGCGTCCAGCAGGCGGTCCAGCCCGGCGTTGGTGGCCTTGAGGCGGCCCAGGTGGATCTCCGCCTTACGCTCGATCTCGGTCAGGTGGGTCAGCACACCCTGCTGCATGGCCCGGAAGCGCCGCAGCGCCGAGAAGTACTTGCCCACGCGCGGCAGGCGGCTGAGGAAGGCGCCGCCGCCCTCGGCCTCGCGCTTCAGGGAGGGCAGGTCCATGCGCTTCAGGCTGGTGGCCAGCTCGACCACCAGCTCCCCCGCGATGCCGATCTCGTCCGCGCCGGTGCCGGCCAGCAGCTGGTCCAGGAACCCGTTGAGCTTCCGCTGCGGCCCGGCGCCGAACGTGGCGAGAGCGTTGCTATCCGCCACGCTGACCCCGGCCGCGACCGTCAGCGCGCGCGTACGGCGCGCGTCGTCGAAGTCGTCCAGCGGCACCAGATCGCCCT
Organism: uncultured Acetobacteraceae bacterium; assembly: GCA_964244305.1. Lineage (GTDB taxonomy): Bacteria > Pseudomonadota > Alphaproteobacteria > Acetobacterales > Acetobacteraceae > CAHJXG01. The sequence goes on along the minus strand of CAXTJW010000049.1, from coordinate 1,136 downwards.
GAGAAATCGGGGCAGCCAGGGCGGGAAGAGCCGCGTCGGCGAGTGGGAGGACCATTGCGGAACCTTTGTAGCCCAGCGCAAGGATATTGAACAACAATCCTATTTGGCAAGGCCAAGGGTGCATGGTCGGCCTGCCCCTGGCGCCCAGGTCCGGCACCTAGACCGGTATCGCCCTGACTGGAATTGCGAATAAGCCTTGTATAGGGCTTTTGGTGTCAAGCGATTTTCGTAGGTCTCAACAGCGGCTGAACGTTCTTCAATTCGCTGCAGCTCAGTCACGGCCAAAGCCGCGAGGTGGCTCGATGTCGGCAAGAGCAGAGAGATCGAAATCGACGATGGTCTCGAGTGCGTTGGCAGTGGAGCTGTCGCGCAGGCTGTCGGGTAGTGCCGTGAGCCAATAGGCATACTCGGCCTGCAGCGCAAGCAGTTCGATGACCGCGTCGCGCCAACGATGGGGGCGGCTGCGCCGATCGATCGGCTGCGGCGCGGCGATCAAGGTGAGAACCGTATTGCCTCATCCAGGAATGCTCCCCAGCCGCGGCCTGGTTGCCTCACCAGAATGCTCCCCTAGCACGATTGCGACAGCCGATGACAACACGCTCTACCGCTGTCGTACTCAGGCGCGTCCAGTCCCCGTTACGTAACGCTGCGCAGTGGGGCCGGCGCAGGTTCAACCCCGGCTGGCGTGCCCCCGAACACGAGCTCATGCGCCTTGTCCCGACGCCAGGCCTTGAGCCGACGCTGCAAGGTCCGCAGCAGCCCAACCGGGTAGGTTCCAGGCTGTTCATCCTGAAGCCGCTCGAGCAGCTCCCGTGCAGTCCGCCACGGCTCGGCCTCAAACCAGTCATGCAACTGCGCCGTCACCGCCACGAGCGGATCCGGACGCCGCCGCCCACGCTTGGCCTTCTCCTTGGGCCTGCTGGTCGGGCGCACCTCGCCCTCTCGCCATGCCCGCCGCAGGCCCGATAGGAACTCCGGTTCTGTTGCAAATGTCCAATCGGCCACAGTCGGGGTAGAAGCCTTGCAGGCACTTTGGTAGCCGGACGGGATGACGGCGGGACAGGACGGTATGTTCAAGGGACGGCACTTCACGTCCGAGGTGATCCTGTGGGCGCTGCGGTGGTATCTGGCCTTTC
>CAXTJW010000048.1:0-15815 GCA_964244305.1 uncultured Acetobacteraceae bacterium | reverse complement strand
GCTGTGCCGGTGCCGGCCTCTACCCGCTATACCCTGACGGCGCAGGCACTGCACTGGTTGACTGTGCTGCTGATCCTCGCAGTGCTGCCGGTGGCCTGGGTGGTGGTTTCCCTGCCGCAAGGCCCGGAGAAGTCTTGGCTGTTCGTGGTGCACCGGTCCCTGGGCATCACGATTCTCGCCTTGGTGGCGGCACGGCTGATCTGGCGCGCCTTCAATCCTCCGCCGCCCTTGCCCGGCGGCACATCGCGCGTGACGGAACTGGTCGGCCGGCTTACCCACTGGCTGCTCTACGCCCTGCTGCTGTTGATGCCGGTCTCGGGATACCTGCAATCGGCAAGCGGCCGGCCGGTGTCCTATTTCGGGCTGTTCAACCTGCCGGCGCTGCCTGAGAACAAGGGGTTGGACGACATCGCCAAGGCCGTGCACTTGTCGGGGCAATGGGGCATCCACGCGCTCGTGGGCCTGCACGTGCTCGCGACCATCTGGCACGTGGCCGTGCGGCGGGACGGGTTGCTGAGCCGCATGCTCCCACCGCAGGAAAACGCAGCGCGCCTGCCTTGAGGATGATCGCGGCGAGGCCAGACGCGTTGCTCCGTCCTTTCTCGCCGTTGTAAAGCTTCCATGATTCGATCGGCGAGATCTGGGCCCGGACGCCGCAGCAATTAGAACTAACCCACCACACCGGCCGCTGGCGACCGTCGTGATCGGCTGCTTGGTGAGCGCGTCACTGCTGACGCTGTTGGTGCCGCCGTCGCTTTGTCCGGGCATCATCAACGCTGAGACGCAGTCCTAGACCCGCATCAAGTGCTCGCGCCGCGCAAGCATCCCGCAGATAAAAGGGCGCGCCGCATCGGCATGGCCGGGCGCGATGGGTTGGATCGGCCGGCTCGCGACTGGCGGTCGTTGCGAACCGGCCTAACCTGCCCAGCCTAACGGGCCGGACTGACCCTGGTCGTCCCGAGATTGCCTTGGGCAGGGTCGAGCGGCGCGTTCACCGCGGATCCGAGCGGCAGGCTGTTGGGCGACTGCGGCATCTGGGACGACAGTCCGCTCATGTCGGTCGAGATCGGCGGCGCCTTCGATTCCTGTGCACAGGCGGCGAGCGAAAGAACTACAAGCAAGAGAACAGCAGCCGAACCACGCATTATGATAACTCCTGGCAAAAATAGGGTCCGATCCCAATCCGATTGACTGGGTGGATCAGGTCGATATGTCCGCAGATAAATGACGGACGTCTGCTTGATGTCGTTGTTAGCCTTTTGGCAGCCTCGATAGAGGAAATGGGTCCATAGCGGCGTATGGTAAGTCGCCATTGGTTACGACGGCGGACGCCGGCCGCGAATACCACCCGACGACAGCCAGCCCACATCAGTCCGGGATAGGTAAATAGCTTTTATGCATGTCTGTTCTCGCGTTTTTGCACGCGGGAAGGACGCCTTTCTTCAACCGTAACCTCAGCGCAGGCTCAGACGCGGTCGAGCGGGCAACTGCTCTCGCTGACCGGACGGAACGCCTCCGCCGCGGGCTCGCTCGCCAACAGGCGGTAGTAGTCCCATGGCCCGCGGCTCTCGGACGGCGGCTTCACTTCGAACAAATAGGCCGGATGCAGCTTCCGCCCGTCGGCCCTGATCGAGCCCGCGCCGAAGCAGTCGTCGTCCGTAGGCATCGCCTTCATCCGCCCGATCGCCGCAGCACCGTCCGCCCGTGCCGCCGCAACGCCCATGTCGGCAGCCGCCTTCAAGTAATGCAGCGTCCCCGCGTAGCAGCCGGCATGCAGCATTCCGGGCCAATTGTTGGGAGTTTTCGGCCGCACCCGCTCGTTGAACGCCCGGGTGCGGTCATTGAGGTCCCAGTAGTAGCTGTTGCTCAACGTCAGGCCCTGCGCAACCTCCAGCCCGAGCGCGTGCACGTCCGAGATGAACATCAGCATCGCCGCCAGCCGCATGCCGCCCTTCGGCAGGCCGAACTCGTGGGCCTGCTTGATGCAGTTGATCGTGTCGCTGCCGGCATTGGCAAGGCCGAGCACCCGGGCGCCGCTCGACTGCGCCTGGATCAGGAACGAGGAGAAGTCGGACGTGCCGGGGAACGGGTAGGCGACCCGCCCTAGCACCTTGCCGCCGCTCTGCACGACGAATTTGCTCGCGCTTTGCTCAAGCTGCTGGCCGAAGGCGTAGTCGGCGGTGATGAAGAACCAGGAGTCGCCGCCCGCGCGCACCACGGCGCTTCCAGTCAGCTTCGACACCATATAGACGTCATAGGTCCACTGGATGGTATTGGCGTTGCATTGGGCGCTGGTGGTGAACTCGACGCCCATGCTCGAATTGACGTAGGCCTTGTTCTTCTCCTTCGCCACCTGCGCCACTGCCAGCGCGACAGAGGAGTTCGGCACGTCGGTGATCATGTCGACGCCGTCGCGGTCGAACCATTGCCGGGCGAGGTTGGCGCCGATATCCGCCTTGTTCTGGTGGTCGCCCGTGATGACCTCCACATCCATGCCCTTGCCGGACACCCCGAAATCCTCGATCGCCTGGCGGACGCAGGCCACCGAGGTCGGCCCGGCGATGTCGCGGTAGGGGCCGGACAAATCCGTCAGCACGCCGATGCGCAACGTGGGGCGCGGGGAAGCCGCCTGCGCCCGGGTCAGGCTCGGGCGCAGCAACGCGGCAGCGGCGATGGAGCCAAGCGCTGTGCGGCGAAGAAGGGTCATGGCGGTTCCTCCGGTCTGTTGGGGGCACCATGCCCCGGGTGCCCGGCACCGCGGATCATGTCCCGCGCCGGCCTGGCATCCTTGAACCTACCAAACGGATGGCCGAGCTTCATAGCCGTCGAAGCCAACCGGCATAGCCGTTGGCTGGGGCCGCCTACTGGACGTTGACGACCAGCCGCATCTTTGGATGAATGCCGCAAAGCACGTTGAAGGTCCCGGCAACCGTGAATGCGATGTCGGCACTGGCACCCGGCGCCTGATCGCCCGAGTCGTAGCTGAAACGCTCCGAAGCGACGTAGGCGTGGTGGGATAAATCCCCGTCGTCATTGACGATACGCACGACATCACCCGGTTTCACGTTGAGCAATCCAGGCCGGAACTCCCGCCCTCGTTGAGAAACTTGGAAAGTGTCCCGTAATGATGTAATTTGTTTCGGTCTCATGATTAACAGCGCCGCGAACCCGATAAGGACCACAAGCGAAACGACCCCAAGACTTCGCCTCATCCACACACGCCTCGTCTCGGGTCGCTGCGCCTCTGCAAGCCTCGGCGACATCACGAGGCAACTCCCCAAGCTGCGCTTGCCGCGATACGCGACCTCCGGCCAGTGATTTCGCATTTGCTTGGACTAACGACCGCCTGAGGAGCCGCAATCGGAGCAACGGCCATTCTTAACCAAGCCACCGCCTCACCAAGCCTAACCCCCACTGCAAGCTTGACGTCCGATCCGAGCAGGGCGCCGATCGTCGTCAGGAAGAGACTGCCGGGGTCGCGCATGCTCGCGATGGCCGGGACGATCCGCCGGCAGATCCTGCTCGCGTTCCTCATTATGACAGCCATTACCGGCACCATCGGGCTCCATGCCTCCTACCGCATCGACCATGGCGGCGCACTCGTTACGGAAACATATGATGGCTCGCTGATGGCGATCAACTACGCCCGGGCGGCCGCCGCAGACTTCGCCCTGATGCAGGTTGCCGCCGCGCGCTATGGCCAGGCTCCGGATGAACGCACGCGGGCCGCGCTGAAAGCACGGCTCGTTGAGCTCCGGCGCTCGCTCAACGAGGATCTCGAAATCGCCGCCGAACGGTCGCAATCCGCGCGGGCCGCTCAGACGGCCGTGCGCGCCCAGGCCGCCGTGGCCGCCTGGGACGAGGCCCGGCAACCGGGCAACACGGGCCCAGCAGCCGAGAACGCCGTCGAAAGCATCGTCGAGAGCGACGTCCGGGCCGCCGACCACGAGATCGACCTGCTGATCAACTACACCGCCGGGGACGGCTTCAGCTATCGGCAGCGCGCGAGGGCGGCCGTGTCCGAGGATTGGTGGCTGAACATCTCCGGCCTGTTGGCCGCGGTGCTGCTCTCCGCCGCAGTCGCCTGGCTGCTGGCCCACCACATCGTCCGCCAGGTCGCCATCGCCTCGGACGTGGCCAGCCGGATCGCCCAGGGGCAACTCGACGGCGCGATGCCCGAGGGCGGCCAGGATGAGCTCGGCATGCTGCTCGGATCGCTCGCGACCATGCGCGAGAACCTGCGCGGCATGATGCAGCGCGAGGTGTCGCAGCGCCAGTCGGCCCAGGGCCGCCTGCTCGACGCCATGGAGAGCTCGCATGAGGGCATCGTCGTCGTGGACCGGGACGGAAATGTCGTGCTGGCCAACGACCAGGCGCTCGCGGCGCTCGAATGGCGTTACGACACGGCCGAACCGGCCCCGCCCGCTCCACTGCACATGGCAGTGCGCGGCATAATCGGCGAGCGGTGGTCACAGCTGTCCGCCACGCTGCCGACGCCGGAAGCGCAGGGCGAGGTGGCGATGCACAGCGGGCGATGGCTCAACATCAGCCGCAGCGCCACCCGCGAGGGCGGGTTCGTCGCCGTGATGAGCGACATCACAACGCAAAAGGAGCAGGGCGCACGGCTGACGGCGACCAATCTCCGTCTCGACACCGCGCTCGACAATATGTCGCAGGGGCTATGCCTGTTCGATGCGGATGGCCGGCTCACGGTCGTCAACGCGCGCTACTCCGAGATTTTCCGGCTGCCGCCGGGCCGGGTGCGCGTGGGCCTGAACATTCTCGAGATGATCGCCTTGCGGGTCGAGCACGGCAACCATCCAGGCGACACCGTCGAGAGCCTCGCGCTGGCGAAGATGGCCGCGGTCGGACGCCGCGCGCCCACGACCTTCAGCATGCCGATCACTGGGGGCCGGATGCTGTCGGTCTCGATGCGGCCGGCTCCGAACGGGGGCTGGGCCGCCACCTATGAGGACGTGACGGAGCGGCGCGTCGCCGAGGAAAAAGTCGTGTTCATGGCCCGGCACGACGCGCTCACCCGGCTGCCGAACCGCACGTTGTTCGTCGAACGGATGCAGCAGGCGCTCCTGGGCCTGAATGATGATCGCGTTTTCGCCGTGCTTTGCCTCGACCTCGACCGCTTCAAGGAGGTGAACGACACGTTCGGTCATGCCATGGGCGACGTGCTGCTGCGCAGCGTGAGCGAGCGGCTGCTCTCCTGCGTCCGGGCGACGGACACGGTCTCGCGCGTCGGCGGCGACGAGTTCACCATCATCCAGGTCGCGCCGCAGTCGCGCGGTGAGATCGAAGCGCTCGCTCGCCGCATCATCGAGGCCGCCACGGCACCCTTCGACCTGGAAGGCCGGCGCGCGACCATCGGCATCAGCATCGGCATCGCGGTCGCCCAGCCCGGCGATATGGCCGCCGACGGCACGACTGCCGATGTCCTGCTCCGCAACGCCGACATGGCGTTGTATCAAGCCAAGGCGGACGGGCGCGGCACCTGGCGGTTCTTCGAACCCGAGATGGACACCAGCATCCGGGCCCGCCGCGCGCTCAGCAACGACCTCGCCGAGGCACTGGAGCGCGGCGAGTTCAAGCTGCTGTATCAGCCCGTCTGCGACCTGCGGCACGAACGCGTCGGCGCCTTCGAAGCGCTGCTGCGCTGGCATCATCCGGTCCGCGGCGTGATACCGCCGCTGGAGTTCATCCCGATCGCCGAGGAGATGGGCTTCATCCTGCCGCTCGGCGAGTGGGTGCTGCGGCAGGCCTGCCTGGAGGCGGCGGGCTGGCCAGACCATGTGTCCGTTGCGGTGAACGTCTCGCCGGCGCAGTTCCGCACCGAACAGCTCGTCCAGACCGTCATGACGGCGCTGCAGTCGGCCGGGCTGCCTGCACATCGGCTTATTCTTGAAATCACCGAGACGGTCCTGCTATCCCATAGCCCGGCGACGCTCGCGACGATGCATGAGCTGCGCGACATGGGCGTGCGCATCAGCCTCGACGATTTCGGCACCGGTTTCTCGTCGCTCAGCTATTTGAGCAAGTTTCCCATCGACCAGCTCAAGATCGACCAGAGTTTCATCCGCAACCTTGGCTCGACCAACACCGGAGCGGTCGTTCACGCCATCATCGACCTTGCCGCGCGCCTGTCGATGCGCGTGGTCGCCGAGGGGGTCGAGTCCATGGCCCAGGTCGAGTGGCTGCGCAAGGAGCACTGCGACGACGTGCAGGGCTTCTTCCTTGCACGTCCGCTCGCGCCCTCCAAACTGGCCGAGGCGATCGCCCGGCGGACTTGGTTCACCCCAGGCGTGGACGCGCCGGAGCCTGCGCGAGCGATCGAAGGCTGAGGTTAAAGGCTTGCCATCCGGGGCGAGGACGTCGAAGCGCTACACAGGCGCGGTAAGGTCGTAAAAAGTCTGCCGGTCCACCGTCAAGTGCGGATTGTAGGCGGGATCGTGCAGGAACAACGGGTGGTCGCCCCACCGTTCCAGCAAAAGCTGCTGCTCTTGGAAGAAGCGCGCTTCGTTTTCCGGCCGGTCGTCGCTGCCGCGGCTGAACGATTCGTAGTGTATCGCCTGCATCTGCGCACAATAGATGATGCGGTAGCCGGCTGCGCGAAGCTTGAGGCAAAGGTCCACGTCGTTGAATGCGACCCGGAAACCGACCTCATCGAAACCACCGACCTCGTGGAATACGGACGCACGCACCAGCATGCACGCGGCGGTCACGGCCGTGAGTTCATGCGAAAGCGCAATGCGTCCTATGAAGCCGTAACCGTCCGTTGTTGCGCCTCGATGTATGTGCGTCGCCGGGCCTTTTGGTCCCACAACGACGCCGGCATGCTGGATCGTTTTGTTGGGATAGAGATAGCGTCCGCCGATCGCGGCGGCTCCGGAATCGGCCAGCGCCTCGTTCACCAGCAAACGTAGCCAGTTTTTGTCCATTGGAAACAGGTCGTTGTTCAGGAACAGGAGGAAATCGGCAGTGGTCTGGGCTGCAGCGAGATTGTTGAGCCGGGAGAAGTTGAACCCCTCCTCGACGCGCAGCACACGCACTCGCCTATTTCGCTCCGCCTCGGCGGCGAATGCTGCCGCTTCGGCAGTTAAGGACCAATTATCCACGAGGATGACTTCGAACTGCTTGTAATCCGTGTTCTTCAAAATGGTGTTCAAGCACTTACGCGTCATCTCCACCTCGTCCTTGAACGGGATGATGATGCACACTTTAGGGCTGACCGACATCTGCCAAACTGGATTGTAAAGTGTCAGCCCGCTGACGTTTTCGACTTTCGCCGGCAGGCCGCGCCGCGCCAGGTGATCGGAAACCGCAAGCACGCCGGCGTCCACGGCATAACCCTTGCGCGAAAGGTCAGACGCCGTCGAGTTCGGCGTCTTCCGCCAATGATACAGCACCTCCGGGACATGATGGATGCGGTCTGCCGGCACGACCTCCGACAGACGCAGGATCAAATCATGGTCCTGGGCGCCATTGTATTTGCTGTCCAGGGGGCCAGCCATTGTCAGCGCATCGCGGGCAACGAACAGCAGATGACAAACGTAGTTGCATCCGAGCAGATATCTATAGTTCCAGTCCGGCTTGAAGTTTGGCTCGAGAAAGTATCCGGCCTGATCGATCTTATCCTCGTCGCTATAGAGCACCTGGGCGTTCGAGCGTTGGGCTGCACGCACCATCAGCTCGATTGCGACGTCGACCAGAAGGTCGTCATGGTCGAAGAAGGCGATCCACTCGCCCCGGGCAGCCTTCACAGCAGTGTTGGTTGCCTCGCTGATGTTGCCGTTGCGCTTGCGCGGAACGGCGCGAACGCGGCTGTCTCGGGTGCAGAACTCGTCGATTTGCTTGGTCAGTTCGGGCTGGCGGCTGCAATCATCCACGATCACCAGCTCCCAGTTCGAGTAGGTCTGGGCCAGGACCGACTCGACCGCCGCCACGAAGTCGGACATCAGCGGACGATAGGTTGGCATTAAGATGCTGACCAACGGATCAGGCGGTACGATGCCTGACATGCTGCGGGTGACCCGGTCCGCATGGACGCGGGTGCGCAAGGCCGGATAGTAGGCGTGGGCCCATCGGTCGTAATCACCCAGGTTGAAGCTAGGCTTCGGCAGCATCTCCGCGACGCGCCTACGCAATTTGACGAAATCGCGGAACATGCTGTCGATCTGGTTGGAAACGTCAAGCAACGCTCCCTCCATCTCATCGTCGACAGTACGCGTGAAGAACGGGCTGCCGTTGATCTCAATGCCCTCCGGCATGATTTCGAAGCGGAAACTACGCGGGCTTGCGCTCCGGAAGGCGGGGGGAACTACGAGTTGGAAGCCGCAATTGGGATCATAACCGGTTGCCGCGGCGACATCGCCGCGATACCGGTCGGCCCTGAGCTGGGCGACCCGCTGGCCGTCGCAGGACACCAAAATATGGCAGCCGCCAACCGCCTGCGTGGAGCCGGGCTCGGTCCGTGTGGCCCAGCCTTGGAACTGACCCTGGCGAAGCCCGTCGATCGATCCGCTGATTTTCGGCACCCGCACGATGCAGAATGTCATGTATTCCTGGACCTGCGACGGGTTTGCCGGATCGAGGCGACCCAATATCAACCCGCCGGGCAGTCGAAACGACAGCCGATGCTCACGCCCGTCGAGGTACTCCATCGGGACTTGGTAGTGGAAGCCGACCTTTCCCGTGATGTGGCCGAGCACCAGCCTTATGTCCTCGCGGTCCTCGTTCGCCAGAATCTGGCCGGTTTCTTGGCCGTCGATGACGGCGTGAACCCGTACAGGAGCGGTCGAGTCGCCGTCCTGCAGCACCCAGCCGCCCGCCCGGCTGTCCTCGAACTGATCGAAGTAGCCGCGCAGCGTCATCGTTCCACGCTCGCGATTCACCGGAAAGTTGCCATCCATCGCCGATTGTCCTCTACCCACGCCCAAAACTTAGCAGCATGACTTTAAAGAAACAATTGTCGATATTCTTCGTAACGACCAATTGGGAATGCGATGTTCGCGACGATTGAAAAGCTTCGGTTAATAAGCGCTTGAGAAAAGTAATCTCTGGCCCGACAATCTCCTTCGCAACCGAACCCGGCCGCCATGCCCTCGACGTCCCACGCGCCGCCGCCACTCACCCTAGAATACTGGCGGGATTAAGCTTGGGCCGACCCCGGCGCCGGCACCTCGTTACGCCAATCGTGCTCCTCCTTGAAGCCCAGCACCTCCCGAGCCTTGCGGTTGCTCAACGGCGCCTCGTTCCCGGCCAGGCTCCGCGTCATCGGCACATTCGGGCACCATCGGGCCAGGAACGCCGCCGTAGGCTGGTCGGCGGTGATGGTGTCGTTGACCGCATTGAACACCTGAAAGCTCAGCCCGTCCTTCTGCAGGCACAGATGCACGATCTGACCGAGGTCGCGGGCGTCGATGTAGCTCCAGGCGTTGCGCTTGCGCGATGGCGGGTCCGCGACAAAGCCTGGGAACCGCCCATACTCGTGCGGTTCGATGACGTTGCCGATGCGCAGGGCATAGATGTCGGCGCCGAAACGGGCCGCGAACGCGCGTGCCGTCTTCTCGTTCACCACCTTGGACAGGCCGTAGCTGTCCATCGGGTCGACGTCGTAGTCCTCCTCCAGCGGAAAATGGTGAAAATCCTTGTCGCCCTCGGCAAAGCAAACGCCGTAGGTCGTCTCGCTCGAGGCGATCACGACCTTGCGGATGCCGAGCTTCATCGCGGCCTCGATGACGTTGTAGGTGCCCATCACGTTTACCCGGAACGTCTCGTTGTCGGGGTTGATGAGGATGCGCGGGATGGCTGCGAAATGGACGACCGCGTCCACCGGGCCGGGCGCCCTGCCCGCTTGCAGGCCGTCGCGGTCGAAATGCGACGTCATCGCATTGAACACCTGGCCGCTCTCGGTAATGTCGCCGACCAGGGTCGCAACCCCGGCATGTTCGAACGGCTGCAGGTCGAAATTCAGGATTTCGTAACCCTGGCCATGTAAATAAGGGATCGCGTGGCGTCCGGCTTTTCCAGTTCCACCGGTAAACAGTATCCGCTTTTGCATCGCTAGTTTCCTCGCACGTGCCGCACCCCTTGGAGCAAGCCCCATGGATGCCACTCCTGCAAGCCATCGTTCGGATCGGGATTGGGCGTCCCGCCGAGGGCCGGTCGGCATGGGTATTGCTTGTAGGCGCTTATGAGCCGTTACGTCTGCGTCGGCCGACATCGCGGAAGGGGGGGGGATGGCATGCGTTTCTCGAACAAGGAGAACAGCGGGATGATCTATAAGACTGGAGCGCTCGCACTGTGCGCTTGCCTAGCCTTTGCTCCGGTCGCCCGTGCCGACGAGCGCCCTCATGAGCGGATCCCCGTCAGGGTCGTCGTCGTCACCACGTTCGAGATCGGCAACGACACCGGCGACACTCCTGGCGAGTTCCAGAACTGGGTCGATAACCTGCCGTTGCCGGACGTCGTGCCGTTCCCGCAGGGCTATCACCCGCTCCGCTACAACCCGGACAAGCATGTGCTGGGCATCGTCACCGGCGAGGGACCGTCGCGCATGGCATCCTCCATCACCGCGTTGGCGAACGACCGCCGCTTCGATTTCAGCCACGCATACTGGCTATTGGCCGGCATCGCCGGCGTGGATCCCAACACGGCCTCCGTCGCGTCCGCCGTGTGGGCGCCGCAGGTCGTCGATGGCGACCTGGGCTACGAGATCGATGCCCGCGAGATCCCTTCCGACTGGACCACTGGCTACGTGCCGTTCGGCCGGTCCTCGCCGTTCCAACCGCCGACTCCGCCGGCCGCTACCGACAGCGGCACCAATGAATTCACCCTGAACGCCGGCTTGGTGGAGTGGGCCTACCAACTGTCAGCCGGACAGGTGCAGCTTCCGGACGACGCGAACCTTCAGCAGCTCCGCGCCCGCTACACCGGCTTTCCGATTGCGCAGCGTCCGCCCGCGATCGCAAAAGGCGCTGTGCTGGCGGCCGGGACGTTCTGGATCGGCGCCCTGCTCAACACGTGGGCGGAGAACTGGGTGGACTACTGGACTTCGGGCAAGGGCGTGTTCAAGACGACCGCCGAGGAGGACGCCGCCTACATGCAGGCGCTGACCTTCCTGAGCCAGGTGCAGACCGTGGACCTGCAGCGGGTGATGGTGTTGCGCGGGGGCAGCGACTACTCGGTGCCGCCGCCGGGGGAGACAGCGGCGCAGCTTCTGGCCAGCGAGGTGGACGCCACGGGGTATTCAGGGTTCATCGAATCGCTGACCTCGACCTATCTCACCGGCAGCGCCGTAGTGAATGAATTATCGGGCAACTGGCATTGGTATCGCGACCACATCCCCAGTGTGCAGCCATAACCGACGGGGCGACGCCGCTCGCGCTGGCGGAGGCTGCGCTCGCCGCCGACCGCGCCTATGCGGACACAAAGCTATGGATCGCGCGGCTGCCGGATGCGGAGGTGCTGGACCGCGCCCGCGTCCTGACGGCGGAGGGGCCGCGCGGCCGCGCGTTGTGGGGCGTGCCGTTCGCGGTGAAGGACAACCTGGACGTCGCCGGCCTGCCCACCACGGCGGCCTGCCCGGGCTATGCCTATAGTTCGGCCGCGACGGCGCCTGCGGTGCAGCGCCTGCTCGACGCCGGCGCCGTGCTGCTCGGCAAGACCAATCTCGACCAGTTCGCGGCCGGGCTGGTGGGCGTGCGCAGCCCGTATGGCGTGCCGCGCAATGCATTCGACGCGGGGCGGGTGCCGGGCGGGTCGTCCTCCGGCTCCGCGATCGCGGTTGCGGCGGGGATTGTCCAGTTCGCGCTGGGCACGGACACCGCCGGGTCGGGGCGGGTGCCGGCGGCGTTCGGCAACATCGTCGGGCTCAAGCCGACCGTCGGCAGCGTTTCCGCCCGCGGCATGGTGCCGGCCTGCCGGTCGCTGGACACGGTCTCGGTGTTCGCCGCCACGGTGGACGCGGCGCTCGCGGTCGCGCGGGTGATCGCCGGTTACGACCCGGCCGATCCGTATTCGCGCGCCGCTCCCTACGACCACCTGCGCCGCGGCGCGTTGCCAGACGACGTGCGCATCGCGGTCGGGGATGATCTCTCCGCCTGCGACCCGGCCGTCGCCGCGCTAGTGGGGGGCGTCGCCAACTCGCTGGGCGCCGACGCGGTGGATATCGCTCCGTTCCTGGAGGTCGCCCGCCTGCTTTATGACGGCCCCTGGGTCGCGGAACGCACGGCCGCGCTGCGTGCGGTGGTCGAGCACCGGCCGGACATCCTGCACCCCGTCACCCGCGCGATCCTGCAGGGCGGTCTCGCGCGGCGCACGGTGGACGCCTTCGACGCGTTCCATCGGCTGGCGGAGGTGCGCGGCCTCGCGGCCCGCTTGTTCGAGCGCTACGACGCGCTGCTGCTGCCGACCGCGCCAGTCTGCCCGACGCTGGCCGAGCTTGCGGCGGACCCGATCGGCCCGAACAGCCGCCTTGGCGCCTACACCAACTTCGTCAATCTATGCGACCTGGCCGCCATTGCCGTGCCCGCGGGGATGACGCCGGACGGCTTGCCGGTCGGGGTCACCCTTATCGGCCCCGCGTGGTCCGAAGGCCGGCTCGCGGCGATCGCCGACCGGGTGCATCGCGCGGCGGCCGGCACCGTGGGCGCCACGTCTCGGCCGCTGCCGCCGCCGGATGCGCCGAGTAAAGCCGAGCCCAACGAGACGGCGCTGTTTTGCATCGGGGCGCATATGACCGGGCTGGCGTTGAACCGGCAGCTCACCGATCTCGGCGGCCGTTTCCTCCGCCCGGCCACGACCCGGCCGATCTACCGCCTGCACGCCTTGGGGAACCGTCCCGGCCTGGTGCGCGGCGGCGAGGGCCGGATTACGGGCGAGGTCTGGGCGCTGCCGACCACCGGGATCGGCGCGTTGCTGGCTCAGGTGCCCGCGCCGCTCGGCTTCGGCGCCGTCATGCTCGACGACGGCGCGTGCCTCGGATTCCTTGCCGAGGCGGCCGGCGTTGCGGACGCGCCGGACATCACCGCCTGTGGCGGCTGGCGAGCCTATCTCGAGACGCAGCTGCCACCGCGAGCGGGATCGTCATGATCCTTCAGACAGGAACGAGACATGGGCGGCGACGATCTTCCATGCGGTGCCGTCGATTCGGGCCCAGGCCTGGCTCTGACGGCCGGGAGCGGCCGCGCCGGCGCGGAAGAACTCCGTGTTGGCGGTCGCATAGTTGGTGCCGAACGTGGTGATGACCGTGTTCGCAAGCGTCCGCTGCGGGGAGCCGCCGGTCCGGCCGGCGCGGAATGCGGTGATCGCCTCGATGCCGTATAGGTTCTGGCCGGGCCCGAACCGGATCGTAAGCGGCGAGTCCCAAAACAGCGCTTGCAACGCCCCGAGGTCGTTGGCCATCAGCGCGCGCTCATACGCATCGAACGCCGCGGTCATTTCGGCGACGGTTTCGGGGATGTTGACCCGCATCATGCCGGCGCCTCCGACCCGGCGATGCCGCAGGCTTCCAGGCGCGCGGCGATCTGCAGCGCGCGGTGTTCGTGCCAAGGCGGCGCTATAACCTGCACGCCAATGGGCATGGCGCCCGGGCGGCGGATCGGAACGGCGGCGATCGGCAAGCCGACACAGCTCAGCGGCTGCGTCAGCAGGCCGATGCTTGCGCGGGCGGGGAAGTCCTTGCCGTCGATGCGCAGCGTCGCCTGGCCGATGGTCGTTGCCGAGCAGGGCGTGCAGGGGGCGAGCAGCACGTCGAACTGACGGAACAGCTCGGCGGCCTGCTCGGCGAACCAGCGGCGCACCCGCTGCGCCTGTAGGACAAGGTGCGCGGGCAGCAATGCGCCGGCGAGCAGACGGTCGCGCGTGGCGGGGTCAAACTGTTCCGGCCGCTGCGCGAGGTCGGCGAAATGCAGGTTCGATCCCGATGCCGCGGTAATCAGGAAGGCGGCCGCGCGCGCAGCCTCGGCGCCGGGCAGGCGCGCGCTGCCGACGGAACCGAGCGCCCCCGCCGCCGCAGCCACCGCGTCACGCGCTTCGGCGCCGGCCATGTCGTGGAACCATCCGTCCAGCACGCCGACCCGCAAACCGTCCGCCGCGTGCAGCTGCGGCGACGCGGGTTCGGGATCGCGGGGCGCGCAGGCCGCATCGCCTGGGTCGAAACCTTGCAGTGCGTCGTAGACGAGCGCCAGGTCCTCCGCACTGCGCGCGAATGGGCCGAGATGGTCGAGGTCGAACACGAACGGATACGTGCCCGTGCGCGGCAGCCGCCCGTATGTCGGCTTCAGCCCGAACAGACCGCAGAACGACGCCGGCACGCGGATCGAGCCGTTGGTGTCGGACCCAAGCGCCGCCGCACACAGCCCGGCCGCAACCGCCGCCGCCGAACCGCCAGACGATCCGCCCGCGACGCGGGATAGATCGTGCGGGTTGCGGGTGGTGCCGTCATGCGCGTTCTCGGTGGTGAACCCATAGGCGTATTCGTCCATGTTATGGACCCCGAGCAGCACCGCGCCCGCCTGCGCCATGCGCGCGACCAGCGTTGCATCGCGCTGCGCCGGCGGATTTGTGCGGTTGATCAGCGACCCAGCGCGCGTGGTGACGCCGGCCACGTCGAACAGGTTCTTCACCCCGTATGGCACGCCCGCGAGCGGGCCGGGATCGCCGCCATCCGCCACGATCCGGTCGACCGCGTGCGCCTCATGCAGCGCGCGGTCGGCGAACACGTCGGTGTAGGCGTTCAGGGCGCCGTTCTGCACGCCGATGCGGGCGAGCATCGCCTCGGCGACGGCGGTCGCGGTCACCCGGCGCGCACGCACCGCCGCCGCAACCGCTGCCGCACCCATCTCGTGCAGGCTCATGGACGGAAGATCGCCGCGGGTTCCATCTCCAGCGGCAGTTCGACCTGCGTCACGATGCGCGCCTGCGCCAACAGGCGCTGCAAATTTTCGGCGACGCCCCGCACGTACTCGGGGCCGATGGGCAGGCCGGCGGCTTGCGCCAGCGCGGTCGCGAGGGCTTCGGGATCGTCGTCCGTCATAGTGCAGGCTCCTCGTGCGCGACCGTGCCGATCGGCATGATGAAGGCCTTCTTCGCACATGCATAGAGGATGATCGCGACGATGGCGTAGCCCGCCGCGACCTGCGGGGAGGAGCCGAAGCCGATCGCCTCGCCGTGGATCAGCCCGAAGAACGTCAGCACCGCGCCCGTCACCGCAAACAGGGCGGCGGTCACGAGCCTGCGTTCGATCAGCATGACGGTCACCGATCCCAGCACGATGCCCGCGAGCGTCGCGCCGCCGCCGAGCACGGACAGGCCGTGATACAGCACGCCGTTCTCGCCAAGCTTATCGAGGCCGATGGCCGCGGCGTTGGTGCCCGCGGCGCCGAGGGCGTTGTCGATCTGCGTCTTGCCCCAGGCGGCGATCTGCGGGATCAGCGCCAGCACGATGGCGGGCGCGTGGCTCCGCGGCGTCTCCTGGAACGCCTGCGCGCCGATCAGCATGCCGATGTAGAGCAGGATCGGCAGGATCGCCACCACGGGGATCAACGCCATCATCAACGCGACGACGCCGAACCACGTGAGGACCAGCATCAGCGCACCGGTGGCCGCGGAGTAGCCGATGCGGCCGCCCATCGCCTTCCAGCCGGGGTGGCCGATGTAGACCGCGTTGATGAACGGGTTGCCCATCAGGCAGCCGATCAGGCTGATGAAGCCGTCCGCGGTCAGCACCTGCGTCGTGGGGAAGCTGTCGCCGCCGGCGGCCGCGCTCTCGACGTTGTCCATGGCCTCCACGAGGTCGTAGATGC
>CAXTJW010000047.1:0-16022 GCA_964244305.1 uncultured Acetobacteraceae bacterium | reverse complement strand
CCGGCATCGCCGTCATCTGCGTCCGGTGCTCCACCTTCAGCGTGCCCCAGCGGCTGACCTCAAGGCCGGGTTCGTCCCAAAGCTTCGGCAGGTCCTCGGGATCGAAGCCCAGCGCCTTGATCACAAGGTCCGCCTCCAGCGTGATCCGCACGTCCGCCGGCTCCACCGCCTGCCGGCCCGAGCTGTCGGTCAACCCGAGCCGCATGCGCTGCACCCGCACGCCCGTCACATGCGTGTCGCCCAGGAACGCCTCGGGGGCGGAGAGCCAGACGAACTGCACGCCCTCCTCCTCGGCGTTCTTCACCTCGCGCATCGAGCCCGGCATGTTCACCTTGTCCCGCCGATACAGGCAGGAAACGCTCGCCGCACCCTGGCGCACCGCCGTCCGCACGCAGTCCATCGCCGTATCACCGCCGCCGATCACGACAACGCGCTTGCCCTCGGCATTGTGCTCGCCGCTGTCGAAGCTGGGCACGGCGTCGCCGAGGCCCTTGCGGTTGCTGGCGGTCAGGAAATCCATCGCCGGGACGATGCCCGGCAGCCCGGCGCCGGGTCCGCCGATATTGCGCGCCTTGTAGACGCCGGTCGCGATCAGCACCGTGTCATGCCGCGCCCGCAACTCGGCGAAACTCAGGTCACGGCCGAGTTCGACGCCGAGGTGGAAGCGGATGCCGCCCTCCTCCAACAGCTTCCAGCGCCGCAGCACGATCTCCTTTTCCAGCTTGAAGCCGGGGATGCCATAGATCATCAGACCGCCGACCCGGTCGTAGCGGTCGTAGACGTGCACCTGATAACCGAGCGTCCGCAGCCGCTCCGCAGCCGCCAACCCGCCCGGCCCGGCGCCGATGATGCCCACTGATTGCGGCCGCTCCTGCCGTGGCCGCGGCGGCTTCACCCAACCCTGCTCCCAGGCATGATCGGTGATGAAGCGCTCGACCGCGCCAATGGTGACGCTTTCGAAGCCTTTCTCGATGACGCAGTTGCCCTCGCATAGCCGGTCCTGCGGGCAGATCCGGCCGCAGATTTCCGGAAACGTGTTGGTGGCGGCGCTGACCTCATAGGCCTCCTGCAGCCGGTTTTCCGCGGTGAGCTTCAGCCAATCGGGGATGTTGTTCGCCAGCGGGCAGTGTACCTGACAGAATGGCACGCCGCATTGGCTGCAGCGGCTGCTCTGCGCGCCGGCCTGGGCCGGATCGAAATCGGCGTAGATTTCGGCGAAATCCTCGCGGCGCATGGACGACTCGCGTTTCGGCGGCTGATGCTGCGCGAGACTTACAAACTGCAGCATGCGGTCGGCCATGGTCATCCTCCCTCGGCGATGCGTTCGCCCTCGGGATAGTATTATATGGACCTATCGCGCTGATAGCGAGAGCCGATCGGCACTTTACGTCAGGATAGCTGCCCTAGTATATGCGGTTTGCAGTTCCTGTTCCGGCCGACTCGCTGTTTCACTTTCGAGAATGGTCCGTTTCGGCTCTTTCTCCCAAATTTCTGAATTCGGTTGCACGGTCGATGCGTCGCTTGAGGCATGCCTTAAAAGTCGCGGGTCGGAAGGCTGCCTATGCCGATATGAGAGGCAATCAAAAAGCCATCACGATAACGTTGCTGTTATGATAAATCGTAAAGCTTGACGAAATGTTAACAAACCGCCAATTTCCAAAAAAGCGAAAATGGGTGATTTTGACACAACTTTTACGTCTGGTTTAGGCACTCCCCGCCAAAAGCACTCGCCTGTCCACCGCTGTTCTGCACGTCCCTATTGAGCCCTGGCCATTGCTGAACTGCCATTGTGATGCCGTTTTCTCGTCAAAAACTAGCACTGCTGTTTGTGAACTCACGACGAAACCATCGGACTTATTAATCGAAATCTCCATGACTGCTGCCGTTTCGATTGATTGAACACCATCAGCCCGCCATGCCGCAATAACCCCACAAGATTAACAAAAGCTAAGTCTCTCTCTCGAATGATCGCTAATAGTTCGTTTCGTAGTGTTTAACAAATCGGCATTGGCCCATGAGGAATATATGAACGTTGTTGTCGTCTGCCACGTGCACTTCTTGCGAGACGCATTGATCGAAACCTTGCGCTCCACTGGCAACATACAGGCCCTCGGTGTATTCTCTTCTGAAACCGCCGAAACAGCTATTGCAACGTCCGCACCCAATTTGGTCCTTGTCGAATCATCGCACCCTGAGGGGGCGACGTTGGTCTCGGCAATCCGGTCACGCTTTCCGAAAGTGACTGTAGTGGTCCTGTCCATGCGCGAATTGGACGAAGAGTTCTTGGCGTGGGCAAGTATCGGCATCGCCGGATATCTCGGGCCTGACACCTCGGCGAGCAGCTTGGTGTCTGCCCTGCGCCGTGCCGCGGTCGGCGATGTGATCTGCGCCCCGAGGCTGAACACGCTGCTGCTGACGAAATTCGCCGATCGCTCGAGTGACCGCATTGGCCGGGCGAACATCGATACGCTGACCCCTCGCGAGCGCGAGATCGCGGCCCTGCTTGCGGAGGGCATGTCAAACAAGCTGATCGCGCGCCGCCTGAGCGTCGCGTTGCCCACCGTGAAGAATCATGTCCACAGCATACTCGACAAGTGGGACGTCCGGAGCCGAGGCGAAGCCGCCGCCCGCTACCGCCAAAATAGCCCGCACAACGTCGAGCCTGTCGGCAAAGTCACAACAGCGATACGGGCCAGTCACGTTTCCCAAATGGGCGGCCTCACCCTGCGCCATAGCGAGGGACGACACGGCATGTCGTTGTCCGCTCGTGACGCGGCTTGAAGTCTGGAGGATGGTCGCGCCGATGGTTAGTCTGTCGCGCGCCGCTTGCGCCGGCCTTGTGCTCATTACGATCACCGGAGCGCTTCTCCTGGCCACTAATGTGGTTAAGCCGCCTGATTCGCTCGCCGATCAGAAACTCTGGGCCAAGCTGTTCATCGTCGCTGTGCTGACCTTCAACGCGCTGCTGCTGCAGGGGATCGTGAGGCCGATGATACGGAGCCGGATCGACCATCGGCCGTTCGTGACAGTGTTCAATCGATTTCCAATAGCGTCGATCTTGGTTAGCGCAGTGTCCGCGACATTCTGTCTATTTGCCGCCTATCTCGGCGCTGCGTGGAAACTGAATGCAGAGATCGATGCCATCACAGTGATAACCAGCTACGTCATAGCATTGCTGCTAACCTGGCTCGCCGGGATCACCCTTTGTATCGTAGTGGGCTATTGCAAGATGCACCTGGAATTCCACAGGGACCTCTCTATTCAGTAAAGCCTCGGTGGGAAGGGCGCGTTCCAGGCAGCCATCATTGCCTGGCGACGCCTCAACTGCAGACGACCCAGAAGCAGAGGTAAAGCCATCGTCCGTCACCACTGGACTTCGTTTGGCAGACCGATTCACCTAACGCTTGGAGACCAAGCGTTAGGATCGGACCAATGGGATCAGGTAGGAACCTCCTCCCGCTTGCCCCCGCCAACCCGATAACGGTCCAGATACTCCGGCACGACCAACTCGACCGGCGTCGGCACGATGCCCAAATCCTCCAGGCCCGGCATCCCCTCCGAAACCACGTTGTCGCGGCCAAGCAGCACCAACTGGTCGCGCGTGAACGGCTTGCCGGGAATCAGCTCGCCAATTCTTGCCTGCAGGCGGGCCACGCTCATTGGCACCTCGATCAGCGGCCGGCTGCGCCGGGTCTCCCGCAGGATCCAGCTCAGGATTTCCCGGAACGTCCAAACCCGCGGGCCGCCCAGCTCATAGGTGCGCCCCTTCGCGTCATCCCGCGTCAGCACCGCCATGACCGCGTCCGCGACATCGCCGACGTAAACCGGCTGGAACCGCGTATCGCCGGAGATCACCGGCATGACCGGCAGGGTCATCGCCATGCTGCCGAACCGGTTGAAGAACTTGTCCTCCGCCCCGAACACCAGCGAGGGCCGCAGGATGGTCGCGCCCGGCATGGCGGCGAGCACGGCCCGCTCACCCTCCGCCTTGCTGCGCGCATACATGCTGGCGCTCTCGGCATCGGCGCCGATCGCCGAGAGCTGCACCATCTGCCCCACGCCCTGCGACGCCGCCGCCCGGGCGATGCGGCCGGCGCCCTCGGCCTGGACGCGCTGAAAATCCCCGGCACGCCGCTCCGACAAGATGCCGACCAGGTTCACGACGATGTCCGCGCCCTCGGTCGCCCGCTGGACCGCCGCCTCGTTCGACAGGCTGACATACAGCGGCACCACCTGCCCGACCCGGCCCGCCATCATCGACCCGCGCGCCGCCTCGGTGTTGCGCCCGGCCACCCGGACGATATGCCCCTGCGTCGCCAGCCGCATCACGACATAGCGGCCAATGAATCCGCTGCCGCCAAACACCGTCGCCACACTGCGCGTCGCCATCGGGCTTATCCTTCAAAGTTGCCCTCTACTACGGCCCGAACCTCGCTATCTCAAGGGACGGCATCCGTCGTGCGGGCTGCAGCCCTGACGACAGCGCTCCCTTCACGGCCCCCCTTTCACAATAGCGTCTTGACGCCTCGCCGCCCCAAGGCTACGTCACGCCTCCACCGTACGGAATGCCCAGGTGGCGGAATTGGTAGACGCGCAGGTTTCAGGTACCTGTGACCGCAAGGTTGTGAAAGTTCGAGTCTTTTCCTGGGCACCATCTCCGTGACGGTTCAATTTATGCCAAATGCCGCCATCCACCTGCACCGGCACGACCTGCCGGACGGGCTGAGCCTCGGCCCGGTGGTCGCCGTCGACACCGAGACCATGGGCCTCAACCCGCACCGCGACCGGCTTTGCCTCGTGCAGATGTCGTCGGGCGACGGCACGGCGCATCTGGTGCAGCTCATTCCCCCGTCGCTCGGCGGCCATGGCTACGACGCGCCGAACCTCGCACGCATGATGGCGGACCCGGCCGTCACTAAGCTCATGCACTTCGCCCGCTTCGACGTCGCCGTGCTGCAGCAGGCGCTCGGCATCACCGTAGCTCCCGTGAAATGCACCAAGATCGCGGCAAAGCTCGTCCGCACCTTCACCGATCGCCACGGCCTCAAGGACCTATGTCGCGAGCTGGTCGGCGTGGAGCTGTCCAAGCAGCAGCAGACCTCGGACTGGGGAGCTCCCGAACTCAGCTCCGAGCAGATGGCCTACGCTGCCTCCGACGTGCTCTATCTGCACGCGCTCTGGGCCCGGCTCGAGGCCCTGCTGGTGCGCGAAAACCGCCTGGAACTTGCCGAGGCCTGCTTCGCCTTCCTGCCGGCCCGCTGCCGCCTGGATTTGCTGGGCTACGAGGATCCCGACATCTTCTCGCACTGACGGCCCAATCTGCTACATTCGGCGCACGACGCTGAAAGGGCTGCTGCGAAGGACCACCCCCATGCCCGACGACCTGTATCGCCGCGACGCTCTGGCCTGGGCGGAACGACAGGCCGCGCTGCTGCGCCAGCTGGCCGCGGGCGAGCGCCTGAACGAAGCGGTCGACTGGCCCAATGTGATCGACGAGGTGCAGGACGTGGGGCTGTCGGAGCTGCGGGCCTGTCAGAGCCTGTTGCAGCAGGCGCTGACCCACTTGCTCAAGCTGCATGCCTGGCCCGGCAGCCGGTCCGCCGGGCACTGGCGCAGCGAGGCAGGAACTTTCCTAGACGACGCCGAACAGCGCTTTACGCCGTCCACGCGGCAGCGGATCGGGCTGGATAGCCTCTACGCCAAGGCTCTGCGGCGGGCGCGGGAGTGTGCGGATGATGCCGGCACGCCGCGGTCCCACCCCATGACGTGTCCCTACACCCTGGATGAGTTGCTGGCCGGAGAAACGGCGGAGCTGGTCAGAAAGCTATCCGTCGCTTCATAGTCACGCGCAAAGCAAGCAGATCTTGCCATGGAGGATACCCATGCCCGACGACCTGTATCGCCGCGACGCTCTGGCCTGGGCTGAACGACAGGCCGCGCTGCTGCGCCGGCTGGCCGCAGGCGAGCGCCTGAACGAAGCGGTCGACTGGCCCAATGTGATCGACGAGGTGCAGGACGTGGGGCTGTCGGAACTGCGGGCATGCAAAAGCTTGCTGGTTCAGGCACTTGTGCATCTCCTTAAGCTGCACGCTTGGCCCGATAGCACCGCTGTGGCGCATTGGCGCGGAGAAACGGCGAGTTTCCTCGCCGGCGCCCGGCGCAGCTTCACGCCCTCCATGCGCCAGCGCGTCGACTTATCCGAACTTTATGCCGATGCGCTCCATGAAGTAGAATCGAGGTCGGACAACCCAGGCATGCCGCTCTCCTTTCCCAGCGCATGCCCGTTCACGCTGGACGACGTGCTGTCCACACGCCCTGACATCAATATTCTCGCCGCTAAGCTGGCCGCCACAGCGTGATCGTCACAAACTACAAAGGCGGAATTACTGCGGATGTGCCAGCATTGACCCCTGGGGTATGCCCGCCCATACAAGTCGGCTAGAAGGGGCATTCGCATGGACGCCGCCATCACCCTCTCACCCGCAACCAATCTCCGCCCCTCCCACGTCGAAGTCGCGCGCGCCGTCCTCGCGGCGGAGGCGGCCGGGCTGAATGCGCTGTCGGCCTCGCTCGACGCCGAATTCGACTCCGCCGTCGTCCGGCTCGCCGGATGCACGGGAAGGGTCGTCGTCACAGGCATGGGCAAATCCGGCCATGTCGCCCGCAAGATCGCCGCAACGCTCGCCTCCACCGGCACGCCTGCGATGTTCGTGCATCCCGCCGAGGCGTCGCACGGCGACCTCGGCATGATCGTGCCCGGCGACGCAGTCCTGGCCCTCTCAAATACCGGCGAAACCGTGGAATTGGCCGATCTCATCGCCCACGCCAGGCGGTTCGGCCTGTTGCTCGTCGCAATCACCGGGCGGTCGACCTCGGCCCTCGCCCGCGCCGCCGATATCGTGCTGCTGCTGCCAGCCGCGGCGGAGGCGTGCCCCATGGGCCTCGCGCCCACGACCAGCACCACGATGCAATTGGCGCTTGGCGACGCGCTGGCGGTCGCGCTGTTGACCCAGCGCGGCTTCACCGCCTCGGATTTCTCCGTCAATCACCCCGGCGGCAGGCTTGGCGCGCAACTCCGCCGCGTGGCGGACCTCATGCACCAGGGCGACGCCATCCCGCTTGCCGACGCGATGCTGCCGATGGACCGCGCGCTCATTCTCATGACCGGCAAAGGCTTCGGCTGCCTCGGCGCGCTCGACGCCGACGGGCGGCTCCGGGGCGTGTTGACCGACGGCGACCTGCGCCGCGCCATGGGGCCGGACCTGCTGAGCCGTAGGGTGCAGGACGTGATGAGCCCAAACCCCCGCACCATCGGCCCCGACGCCCTCGCCGCCGACGCGCTCCGCGCCATGAACGCCGGCCCGCGCCCGGTCACGAGCCTGTTCGTGCTCGACCCTGGCCACCGCCCGATCGGCATAGTGCATGTTCACGATCTGCTGCGTGCGGGCGTGGCCTGATGGCGGCCGTTCCCTCCTCCCAGAACACAATGCAGAACGCGTCCCAGGACCCGACGAAGAACGCGCCGCCACAGCGCCCCGCGCTCGACCGCGACATCCCGGGCCGTTTGGTGCGGATGGATCGGCTTTCTGCCGCCGGGGCCCCCCGCATCCGGCAGGCGCCAACGGCATCGCGGATCGCCCGCCGCCGGATCATGGTAACGCTTACGAAATGGCTGCTGCCGCTCTGCGCGTTGCTGCTGCTGGCGTCGGTCGCACTGTGGCCCGAGATCGCGCGTATCAAGGACCAGGGCCGCATCGCCTTCCGCCGCGCCTTCAGCGTCGAAGCCGACAGCGGCCGCATGAAGGAGCCGCGCTATCGCGGTGTCGACGAGCGCGGCCGGCCCTACACCATCACCGCAGATTCCGCGCTGCAATCCGGGCCGCTTCGCATCGACCTTGTCGAGCCGAAGGGTGATCTGGTGCCCGAGAACGGCGGCTGGGTCATGGTGGAATCACACGAGGGAGTGTTCATCCAGCATAGCGGACAGCTCGACCTCTCGCACGACGTGGTGCTGTATCGCGACGACGGCACCGTCATGCGCACGCAGTCGGCAGCGGTCGACACAAAACAGGGCGCCGCAGCGAGCGACGACATGACCCATGCCGAGGGTCCGTTCGGCGTGCTGGACGCCCAGGGTTTCACCCTCACCGACAAGGGCGCCGCCATCCAGTTCCATGGGCCGGCCCGCCTGATCCTGAACGAGCGCAAGTGATGCGCGCGCTCATCTTGTTGCTGGCGCTGGCGCCAGGCTATGCGGCGGCGCAGGCGCTCGACTTCTCCAAGGGTGGTCCGATCGAGGTCACCGCCAGCGACGGCATGGAGTGGCGCCAGAACGAGCAGGTCGTCATCGCCCGCGGCAACGCCCGTGCCGTGCGCGGCGACGTGACCGTCACGGGCAACATGCTGACCGCTCGCTACCGCCGCAAGGCCGGTGTAGCTGCAACGCCGGCAAGCGCTGTGGCCCCCGGCTCCGCCCCAGGCGCCGCCGATACCGGCAACAACGAGATTTACCGCCTCGAAGCCGAGGGCAACGTCCATATCTTCACCGCGACCGACCTCGCCGTCGGCGACAAGGCGGTCTACGACATCGATCAGGCGGTGCTGCTGATGACCGGCAGCGACATGAAGCTGACGACGCCGCAACAGGTGATGACGGCGCGGGACACCATGGAATACTGGTCGCAGAAGCACATGGCAGTGGGCCGCGGCCTCGCGACGGTCACGACCACCGACGGCCGCCGGCTGGCTGGGGACACGCTCGTCGGCTACACCACGCCACCGGCTACGCCCGGCACCCCCGCCCCGGCCGCGACGACCGCGAAGGCGCCCGCCCGGCCCGACGCCGACCCGCTGCTGTCATCCGGCAAGCTCCAACGCGTGGAGGGGTTCGGCAACGTCGAGGTCCGCACCGCGACCGAGACGATCCGCGGCGATCGCGGTGTTTATGTCGCCGACACCGGCATCGCCCGGCTGGCGGGCGACGTGCACATCACCCGCGGCCAAAGCCAGCTGAATGGCGACGAGGCCATCGTCAATATGCGGACCGGCATCTCCACCCTATCCCGCGATCCTGGCAAGCGCGTCCAGGGCCTGGTGGTGCCGAACGACGCCACGGGCAGCAACCCTAATGCTGCAGGATCGGGCGTTACGGCACCGGGCGCAGCCGCCAAGCCGCCGCGCAAAACCGGGTTGCCCGGAACGCAATGAACAAGGCGCATCGGGTCATACAGGGCGATGGTGGGCTGGTGGCGACGGGCGTCGGCAAGACCTATAAAAAACGCCCGGTTGTCCACAATGTCACCATACGCGTCCACCGCGGCGAGGCGGTGGGCCTGCTGGGACCGAACGGCGCCGGCAAGACCACGACCTTCTATATGATCACCGGCCTCGTTCGCCCCGATACCGGCGTCATCAGCCTTGATGGCCAGGACATAACGGGCCTGCCGATGTATCGCCGCGCACGGCTCGGCATCGGCTATTTGCCGCAGGAGGCCAGCGTGTTCCGCGGGCTGAATGTCGAGCGCAACATCATGGCGGCGCTCGAGGTGGTGGAGCGCGATCCGGACCGCCGCGGCCTGATGCTGGACGAGCTGCTGGCCGAGTTCGGCATCAGCCATCTCCGCCGCACTCCGGCCCTGGCGCTATCGGGCGGCGAGCGGCGCCGGGTCGAGATCGCCCGCGCCTTGGCAACCCAGCCGAACTACGTCCTGCTGGACGAGCCCCTGGCCGGCATCGACCCGATCGCCGTCGGCGAGATCCGCGACCTGGTGTCCCACCTCAAGGACCGCGGCATCGGCGTGCTGATCACCGATCACAATGTGCGCGAAACCCTCGAGATCATCGACCGCGCCTACATCATGCACGACGGCGAGGTGCTGATGGAGGGCCGGCCACACGAGGTTGTCGCCCATGAGGATGTGCGTCGGGTCTATCTTGGCGAAAGGTTTAGCTTGTAGATTAAGCCCATGGCGATGGGTCCTCGACTAGAGTTCCGACAGACACAATCACTGGTCATGACGCCGCAGCTGCGTCAGGCAATCAAGCTGCTGCAATTCACCAACCTCGAGGCCAATGCCTTCGTCGAGGAGGAACTCCAGCGCAACCCACTGCTGGAGCGCGACGAGCGCACCGACAACTTGCCGGAGCGCCCCGCCCCAGACCAGCGGCCGGAGGGCCTCAACGAGCTCGATGCCGTTGCCCTATTGCGGCGAGAGAAGCTGCCGGATCTGGTCGAGGCCGACCACAGCAACAACTACGACGCAGGCGGCCCGGCCGATGGCGCCAGTCCGCCGAGCGATGCCGGCGCCATGGACGGCGGCTACGCCAGCGTGTCGCGCGGCAGCCAGCGCGACGATATGGACGGCGCGGGCATCGACGACCTAGTCGAGGCGCCGCGAAGCCTTCGCGCCCGCCTCGGCGAGCAGTTGCGCCTCGGCTTTTCCGACCCGGTTGATCGCATGATCGGCGCGCACCTGATTGCTTTGCTGGATCCGGCCGGCCGTGTGCCCATCCCGACCTGTGAGCTGGCGCGCGCCATGGGCGTGGATGCGGCGCGGGTGGAGCGGGTGCGGTCCATTATGATGCGCTTCGACCCGGCCGGCCTGTTTGCCCAAAACCTGCGCGAATGCCTGGCGGCACAACTCGCCGACCGCAACCGGTTCGACCCGGCCATGGAGGCGCTGCTCGACAACCTCGAAATGCTCGCGCGGCGCGACCTGCGCGGCCTGATGGCGGTATGCGGCGTGGATTCCGAGGACCTCGCCGACATGATCACCGAGCTCCGCGCGCTGGACCCAAAGCCTGGCGCCGGGTTCGACGGCGGGCCGTTGTATCAGGTGATCCCCGATGTGCTGATGCGGCACGGGCCCGACGGCTCCTGGCTGCTGGAGCTCAATCCCGACACCATGCCGCGGGTCCTGGTGAACGAGGCGTATCACGCCAAGGTAAGCGCCCGCGCCGGCCGCGAGGAGCGGACCTTTCTGGGCGAAAACCTGTCGAGCGCCAATTGGCTGGTCAAATCCCTGCAACAGCGGGCAAATACCATCCTCAAGGTCGCGGCCGAGGTCGTGCGGCAGCAGGATGCCTTTTTTCGCGGCGGCGTCGGGCATCTGCGCCCGCTCATCCTGCGCGACATCGCCGAGGCGGTCGAGATGCACGAGAGCACCGTGAGCCGGGTGACGGCCAACAAATACATCGCCACCCCGCGCGGCGTGTTCGAGCTGAAATATTTCTTTACGACGGCGATCAATGCCGTGGCGGGCGGCGTCAGCCACAGCGCCGAGGCCGTGCGCCACCGGATTCGGGCGCTGGTGCATGCGGAACATCCGGAAGACGTCCTGTCCGACGATGCGATTGTTGCAGCTTTGCGACGAGAAGGCGTGGACATTGCCCGTCGGACCGTGGCCAAGTATCGCGAGGCGCTGCGAATTCCGAGCTCGGTGCAGCGTAAACGCGAGAAGGCGATGCCGGCGTAGTCCAGCGTCCGCCCAAGGCAGCCTAACCACAGCGGCAACAAAGCGGGGGCAATCGGATGCAGATCACAGTGTCGGGCAAGCAGGTGGAGCTTTCGGATGCCCTGCGAGACCGCGTTTCCGAGCAATTGGACCTGATCGCCGGCAAGTACTTCGACGACGCGCTGGAGGCCAGCGTCACTTTCAGCCGCGCCCGCAGCTTTTTTACGTGCGACATCAATGTGCACGCCGGCCGCGGCCTCACTCTTCGGGGCGAGGGGGAGGCCGCGGATGCGCATAGCGCCTTCGACGACGCTGCCGAGCATATTGCGAAACGCCTGCGCCGCTATCGGCGCCGGGTCAACGAGCATGCGCGGGACCTGACGAGCCGCGCCCATCCTGAGGCGGGACGGCAGTATATACTGCGGCAGGACGATGACGGCCAGCCGAACGGAGTGGAGAGCCGCAGCGACACACCGGCCTATGCCACCGTCATTGCCGAGAGCCCGGCCGAAATCAACACGCTCTCGGTTGGCGAGGCAGTGATGCGGATGGACCTGGCAGACCAGCAGGTGCTGATGTTCCGCAATAGCGCGACGGCGGAGCTGAATGTGATCTATCGCCGGCCCGACGGCAACATCGGCTGGATCGACCCCACGGTCGCGCGATAGGCTTTATACGCGAACCATGTCCAGGTTAGAACGTTTCAACTTTTATTAACCAGATTGTTCTATCAGCAGTGGCACCTTGTAGGTAGACCCATGTTGTGACGACATCGTTGGCGATGCTGCAATGGCCAATTCCGCCCGCGGTGCAAAACGGCATCGCCGAGCGTATGCCAACTATGTTTCACGGGATTGAGCTGCGGGACTTTGCGCTCGACCGCATCCTGCAGGGACTATGCGTGTTCGACAAGCAGCAACGCCTATTGCTGTTCAATCGACTGTATGCCGAAATGTATGGGCTTGAGCCGAGCCAGCTCTGGATCGGCATGACCCTTCGCGAGGTCGTCGACCTGCGTTATGCCGTCGGCATCAGACCAAACATGCCGCCGGAGCAATATGCTGTTTGGCGGACCCGAATTGGCATGGCGGACCAGGTCGTCAACACCGAGGTGACGCTGAGCAACGGCCACGTCCACGCTGTTCATCACGAACCGACGGCTGGCGGGGGATGGGTCGCCACCTTCGAAGACATTACCCAGCGGCGTGGGGCGGAGGCCCACGTACGGCACATGGCCCATCACGATGCCCTGACCGGCTTGCCGAACCGCGCGCATTTTACCGAGCGCCTGATGGACAGGCTTGGGCGCCTGCGGGGCGAAAGCCGGCTGGAGGACCACCGGCCGGCCTCAGTCATGGAAAATCGCCTGGTTGCAGTGTTGTTCCTCGATCTCGACCAGTTCAAGGACGTGAATGATACCCTGGGGCATGCCGCCGGCGACGCGCTGCTCAGGCTGGTTGCGGAGCGCATCGGCCACTGCCTGCGCCCCGAAGACACATTGGCCCGGCTGGGAGGCGACGAGTTCGCGGTGCTGCTGGACGACGGGATCGTCGCGGCCGAGCAGGTCGTCGATATCGCGCAACGGATCATCGGCGCCGTGTCCCCGCCGTATATGCTGGATGGGCAGGAGGCCCGAGTGGGCGTGAGCATCGGCATCACCCTTTGTGCTCGCCAGGACGACTGCGATACCGACCCAGCGCTGCTGCTGCGCCAAGCCGATATGGCACTCTATCAGGCGAAGGCAAAAGGACGCGGCACTTACTGCTTTTTCAAAGCCGGAATGCACACCGTCTTGCAGCGGCGGACGGAAATGGAACGGGATCTCCGCCGCGCGCTCGCGGAGGATAGATTGGAGGTGCATTTCCAGCCGATCGTCGCGCTTGGGTCGCACCGGATTATCGGCGCCGAGGCACTTGCGCGCTGGAAGCATTCGCAGCACGGCATGGTGCCGCCCGCCGAGTTCATTCCATTGGCCGAGAGCACTGGCCTGATCGGCGAATTGGGCGCCTGTGTGTTGCGGGCCGCTTGCGCGCAGGCTGCACGATGGGGCGGTTTACGTTTGGCCGTCAATCTGTCCCCAGAGCAGGTGCGTCAGCCTGGACTAGTCGAGTTAGTAATTGCGGTATTAACCGAGACTAGCCTTCCGGCCCACTGCTTGGAACTGGAGATAACCGAAGGAGTGTTGTTGCACGAGACTGCCGCAGCACTTACGACGCTTTCCCGCCTGCGTGCGCTGGGCGTCGGCATTGCGCTTGACGACTTTGGCACCGGCTACTCTAGCCTGAGCTATTTGCGGCGTTTTCCATTCAGCAAGCTCAAAATCGACCGGAGTTTCGTCATCAGCATGGCGTCGGATCCCGGCGCGGCCGCTATCGTGCAGGCCGTTATCACTCTCGGCCGCAGCCTGCACATGCGGGTCAACGCCGAAGGCATCGAGACCGAACAGCAGCTCGACATGCTGCTCGCAACCGGATGCGACGAGGGGCAAGGCTATTTGCTGGGCCACCCCATCCCAGCCGACGCCTTCGAACAGCTGATCGGACTCCAAAACTACGAAGCTGAAGAAGCCTCGGGACTTTGAGAGTTCCTCGCCAATGTTTTATCACTGAGGTTTTGATCATCTCGTGTTTTGCCAGCCGCCGTCCATCGACGTGTGTAGAGGCAGGGATGAAAGCAAAATATTGGCACTACAAAATATTGGCACTATAGGGGCGTTGCATGAACATAGGCCCGTGCGTCTGAGCGGGACGGCGTGCTGTCATAAGGCCGAATTGGCGGCTTTGGCCGTATTCAGGCAGCGGTGGATGGACGTTGAAGGTCCTTGCGACTTCGCTGATGGACCTACCTTCCGCGACCAGCGCGAGGACAAGCGTTTTCTGATCCGGCCGCAGCTTCCGCGGCCGTCCGAGCGACACGCCGCGGCGCTCGGCCACTTCGTGCCCCTCGTCGATGCAGTGTTTGATCAGGCCACGCTCGAACGCAGAACCGCCGGCGAACATCTTCAGCAGCATGCGTCCGGCGGGTGTGGTCGTGTCCGCCCCAGGTTCTTCGACGGACTGTAACCCGGCCTTCTTTTCGGCCATGACCTCGGGGATGCGCAGCAACTCTGCCGAATTGTTTATGTCAGTACATGCCCCATTCAGAGACACGGCCCGTGTTAGTTGCTCGGCGAAACGCTCGCCGCCAATAAGCGCGGCGAGCGCTTTACGTCAGTGTCGCGACCGAGATATGGGGCCAAATCAGGCCGTTGAAAGCAAGAAGAACACGCTGCGTGTATTGCAGCTGCAGGAACGTGGTGCCGTCCGCATTCTTCACAGTCTCGATCCAGAAGATAGCTGTCGTTGCCAAGACATTCGCGTTCGATCCCGTGGCGATTCCTCCCGATAAGAACCCGATATTTGCGATGCCGCCACCGGCCGTCGCATGAGCCGGCACCGGTCCTCCCGGCGGCGGCATCAGGGTGGGGTCCGACGCAATGATAAGCACCGTCGTTTGTGTGATGTTCTGTCCGACGATGGCGTCCTGTAGCAGTTTATTTGGATTGGACAATATAGCTTGCGTCAGGCCGGGCACGTTGGCCGTCGATGTTCGCGATGTGGTGACATTGGTAAGCGTTTCCTCCGGAAAATGCGCCAATCCAGTTGTTCCGTCGTCGGGGCTTCCGACCGTGAACGGCGTGATCGTCGTATTGGCGATCGCCGGTGCCGGCGCGGTAAATGCGACGCCTTCAAGATTGACGGTCGTTCCGTGGGGGATTGATCCCATGCGGACGACGTTCGCCGGCTCGGCTGGATGGATGGTGTTGGGAACGTTGATCCAGACGCCGGGCTCGAAATGCTGTCCGACGCCGCTGGCGCGATCCGTCACTTGTTGCAGATACGAGATGCCGCCGAGCAGGATGTCCTGTTGCAGCGCCCCTCGGTTAGCGATGCCGACATTCTGTCCGCTGCCTGAGATGTCCGTGAACTCAAGGGTTTCCTGGGTCGAGTTCAGTTCGAGAAAGAAGTTCTTCGTGCCGGTCTGATTACCAAAATTGGGTCTCCAAATCAAATTGAAGCCCTGTCCCGACCAGCTCCTTTTAGGGTTGTCTTGACCAGATCCCGCCAGCGGCAGATTGCTGACGAACCCGGCGAGGAGACCCCGTGGGTCCGGGCGCACCACGGTGGCCGCTCCGTCGATCCTGTGACCAAATTTGAACGAGGTTTCGATAGGCATTCAAGCCTCCACAAAGTGACTGTTGCAGTATCCAGGCCGTCGAATGTGCGCTTCGGCGCCAGCGGCATGGTTTAAATCAAAGATTTCTCGTTTTGAATGTGACGTAAGTCACAGATCAGGCGCCTGACCGCAGCGTGCTGCCTGGATGTGTCCGATGGCGCCGGGCGTGTCGGCCGGATGTGCACTTGCGTTGCGGCCGCCTACACTCTCGTGCCCCTGCCCAAGCTGCTCGCTGGCCTGACATGATCCTGATTGAGCTTATGGGACGGCGGCTGTAGCGTTTGATCATGCGCATCACCGCCATCGAGACTTCGGTCGTCTCCCTCCCATTCACCATGGGTGGTCCGCACCCGA